>RFVJ01000221.1 GCA_009928125.1 Betaproteobacteria bacterium | reverse complement strand
ACGACCCTTGGCTTCGGAGGCCAATACTCTATCCACTGAGCTACAGCCGCGATGGGAATGCTGTGCAGCGTTGAATTATGGCACGCGGCCCCTCACAGCCCAAGGGCTGAAGCGTTCACGGCGTGTCAGCGGTTATAATTCTGGGTTAATTCAGTCCCCACCCAAACAGTTCCATCCAGATTCACTGAGGACGCCATGAGCACGAACAGTCACGACAGCCATTCCGGCCATTCCAAAATCTCAAAATCAGACCTTTGGTTGATCATTGCTTGCGCTGCGATCATCATCTTTGCTTATTTCGACCTCAGCAAGTCCACAGTGACCTACAGCAATGCCGAACGCGATGTCGCCGAACGCATTCAAAAAGTGGGCGTCGTTCAATTCCGTGATGCGGCCAAAGCTGCTCGTCCTGGCGAAGACGTCTACAAAGCACAATGTGCTGCGTGCCATGCTGCAGGCGCAGCCGGTGCGCCTAAATTTGGCGATGTAGCCGCTTGGGCACCTCGCATCAAAAATTCTTTCGAGTCTTTGGTGAATTCGGCACTCAAAGGCAAAGGCGCCATGAGCGCACAAGGCGGTGGTGAATTCAGCGACTTGGAAATTGCACGTGCCGTGGCTTACATGGCTTCACAAGCCGGCGGCAAATTCAAAGAGCCCGAAGCACCTGCACCAGCGGCTGAAGAAAAGAAGTAATCAGCCAATGTGGCGGGGCTGCGAAAACCTCCGCCATTCATATCCGCCATTCATACGAAACCGCTCGACGCAAGTCAGAGCGGTTTTTTCTTGTCGGCCGCAGGACTGATTCTGAAAGCAAACGCCGTTTGCAAGTTGGCAGCGTCAATGGTCTCGAGTTGCCAGATGCCTTGTTCAAGGCCCTCTGCAGCTTTGCCCACGTCCAAGGTGTGAAGCAGGCCAAAGCCCAGTGCCGTATTGAAGTACACGCGGCCTTCTTGGTCCGTATAACAAGCCTGTGCCTGCGCCGATTGACCTGTTTGCGACCTCAATTGGAAGTCATCTGACAAACGCCAAACCAAGGGCGTTAAGGCCAACTCGACGTAAACACGTTGAGGACCATTCTGGAAAAACCAAGCACCCTGCGCATCGGGTGCGTAATTTCGATGGATGAATTCAATCAACTTCTCGTGCCGAAGCAGAGAGCCCTTGGCGCCTTTTGCACCGCTTTGAAAACTGCCACTGGCCTGTGCCGCATCGTCTCGGAGGTACCAATGACCCCGCTCGTCCAGCCCCAACCAGCCATAGCAATCTGGCACATTCGGCCATTTGGCCATCGCTTGCTTGACTAAGTCATCCATTGCGCTCACTCATTTCAAATGCTGCAACAACCATGCACCAACCGCTTCCGGCATGGCTTTCAAATGACCGGGCAGAGAACCTTTTGCAAATCCAACATGACCGCCATGTTGAGGTTGCCACAATTCTACGAAAGGACTGACGTTCTGCTGGCTTGGCAAACTGTAGGCAGGCACGAAGGGGTCGTTCAATGCATTCAATGCCAAGGCCGGTACTTGAATGTGCGTCATCACGGGCAATGCAGAGGCTCTCTGCCAGTAATCGTCGGTGTTCAAAAAGCCATGCAATGGCGCCGTGAACACATTGTCAAATTCATACAAGTCTTTGGCCTCTGACAAACGGTGAGGATCAAACAAATCTGGGTGCTGTTTCAACTTGGCCATGGCTTTGGGTTTCATGGTGCGCAAAAACATGCGCGTGTAGACCTGTCGATTAAAGCCTTTGCCGATGGCGTTGCCACTGGCCGTCAAATCCAAAGGTGAGCAAATGGACGCCACCGCTTTCACCACAGAATGCGCGTGTTGTCCTTGTTCGCCTGCCCAACGCATCAACGCATTGCCACCCAAAGACACGCCCGCCGCAAGCACGCCTGGTCGCTCAGTCATGTCCGCTTGTTGCTTGAACTTGCGCAAGAAAAAATCGATCTCTTCGTGATCGCCCGAATGGTAGGCCCTAGGTCCCAAGTTCAAACTGCCACTGCAGCCTCTGAAGTGCGGCACAGCCAAGTCACATTGCTGATCTTGGGCCCAATCGGCAAATGCTTGCGCATAGTGACTGCCCGATGAACCTTCGAGGCCATGAAACAAAACCAGCAATGGTTTGGTGGTGTCTGAACTTGCAGATTCACAAAAATCCACATCCACAAAATCTTGGTCAGGGGTGGTCCATCTTTCCCGGCGCCAGACTGCGGGTGCGTGCGCATAGCGGCGTGAACAGAGTGCCGGCCAAATGGTTTGCAAGTGACCGCCCGGAAGCCACCACGGTGAAGCAAATTGCGTTAAAGGCTGCACGGCACTCAATGCAAAGTCGATGGGCTGGACGACATTTCTGAAGGTGCGTGCGGCGTGCCAGGGCTTGCATGGTGTGCAACCATTCGCCAGCCTTGCGGTGTCTTGTGATACACGTTGGTGGCAACCACATAAGCTGTTTGCGGACCATCGGCACCCAACACCTCGACCCGCTCTATCAAGTGATGCATGGCGCTGGCCAAGGCGTCGACTTTGTGTATGTTTTCGGGATGCGCTTGAACGGTGCCATTGGCAAACATGGCCTCAAATGTGGCGCGTATGGCGCCTGCACCCACAAGCCGAGGTCCACCTGGGTGGACGCACACAATTTCTTCTTCATCGGCCCAGCAAGACATCAGCCGTTCAATGTCGCCTTGACGCAGCGCATCATAGAACGTGGCTTCTACATCATCAGGATTGCCACCCAAGGTGGCTGCTCGAAGTTTGGCTTTGCGCATGGTGTCCTTGAAAACAAAAAACCCGGCCTGCGCCGGGTTTCAGAAAACGATCAGCGTGTTGAACGCCATCATTTTATTTTTTAGAGCGGAACTTGCGCAAGGCGGCCAGTTGTGCAGCGAACACGGCCAACTCGCTTTGCGCACGCGCCATGTCGATTTCGGACTTGGCATTGCGAAGTGCATCCTCTGCAGCGGCTTTGGCTGCATTGGCTTTTTCTTCGTCCAAGTCTTTACCGCGAATCGCAGTGTCTGACAACACAGTCACGTGGTCGGGTTGCACTTCCAAAACACCGCCAGCCACGAAGACGAACTCTTCAGTGCCATCGGTTTTTTCGATGCGAACGGAACCAGCCTTGATGCGTGAGATCAACGGTGTGTGACGGGGATAAATGCCCAACTCGCCGGCTTCACCAGGCAAGGCCACGAAACGGGCTTCACCTGAGAAGATGGACTCTTCGGCACTGACCACATCAACGCGGAGGGTGTTCATAGTG
>RFVJ01000023.1 GCA_009928125.1 Betaproteobacteria bacterium | reverse complement strand
AGGCCCCGCTGGTTTGTTGCAGGCTTATCGCTTCTTAGCCGACAGCCGCGATCAAGGCACAGCCGAACGCTTGGACAATTTAGAAGACCCCTATCGCTTGTTCCGATGCCACACCATCATGAACTGCGTGGATGTGTGCCCGAAAAGCCTCAACCCCACCCAAGCGATTGGCAAGATCAAAGAGATGATGGTGCGTCGCGCCGTCTAATTTGAGAGCGCAGACAAGTCCAAACTTTATGGGAGATGAACTGCTTGATGGGTTAGATCGCCACACCCCTCTGGGGGAGCGCGCTTTAAGCAAACTTCGCTGGCGTTGCCGGCGTGGCTTGTTGGAAAACGATCTGTTCATCGAGCGATTCTTCAACCGACATGCCGCCCAATTGACCGTCGGTCAAGCCAGGGGCATGTATGCACTGATGGACCTGTCGGACAACGACTTGATGGATTTGCTCATGAAGCGCAAGTCCCTTGAGCCTGAAATGGCAACAGATGAGGTCAGCGAAGTGCTGAACATGCTGGTGGCATGAGATTGCTGAAACTGATGGCAATCACACAAATTTGAATTGAATGATGACTAGAGGAAATTGAATCATGAAACTTGCTGACAACAAAGCAACCCTGTCGTTCAGTAACGGCAGCCCCAGCATTGAGATGCCCGTCTACAGCGGCAACATCGGTCCTGATGTGATCGACATTCGCAAGCTTTATGGTCAAAGCGGCATGTTCACCTATGACCCCGGTTTCTTGTCGACCGCCTCTTGCCAATCCGGCATCACTTACATCGACGGTGACAAGGGCGAGTTGCTTTATCGCGGCTACCCCATCGAGCAATTGGCCAATCACGGCGACTATTTAGACACCTGCTATTTGCTTTTGAAAGGCGACTTGCCCGATGCCAAGCAGAGCATCGACTTCCACAAGTTGGTCAACAACCACACCAT
Source organism: Betaproteobacteria bacterium (assembly GCA_009928125.1). Classification (GTDB taxonomy): domain Bacteria; phylum Pseudomonadota; class Gammaproteobacteria; order Burkholderiales; family Burkholderiaceae_C; genus Limnohabitans_A. Next base: position 17,478 of record RFVJ01000023.1, on the reverse strand, counting down.
GGTCAACGAGCAGATGCAGTTTTTCTTGCGCGGCTTCCGCCGTGATGCTCACCCCATGGCCGTCTTGACTGGCTTGGTTGGCGCGTTGTCTGCTTTCTATCATGACAGCACCGACATCAACAATCCTGAGCATCGCGAAATTTCTGCCATCCGTTTGATTGCCAAGATGCCGACCCTCGTCGCGATGGCTTACAAATATGGCGTGGGTCAGCCCTTCATGTACCCACAAAACAGCCTCAGCTACTCTGGCAACTTCTTGCGCATGATGTTCGGCGTGCCTTGCGAAGAATACAAAGTGAACCCTGTGCTTGAACGTGCACTTGACCGCATTTTCATCTTGCACGCTGACCATGAGCAAAACGCTTCAACTTCGACCGTGCGTTTGTGCGGCTCTTCTGGCACGAACCCCTTTGCCGCCATTGCGGCTGGTGTGGCTTGTCTTTGGGGCCCTGCACACGGTGGCGCCAATGAAGCTTGCTTGAACATGCTGGACGACATCCAAAAAATGGGCGGTGTGGCCAAGGTTGGCGAGTTCATGGAACAAGTCAAAGATAAAAACTCTGGCGTCAAGCTGATGGGTTTTGGCCACCGCGTTTACAAAAACTACGACCCCCGCGCCAAGTTGATGCAAGAGACTTGCAACGAGGTCTTGGCAGAACTGGGCCTTGAGAACGATCCCTTGTTCAAATTGGCCAAGCAAGTCGAAAAGATCGCTTTGGAAGACGACTATTTTGTGTCACGCAAGTTGTACCCCAACGTCGACTTCTACTCTGATCCGCGGGCTTTTTTTTCTCTGGTCTGTTCCGATCGATTCAGTTTCAGGACTTCAGAACAAGCAATACTTCGTCCAACATCTTCTTCGCATCGCCAAACAGCATGCGGTTGTTGTCTTTGTAGAAGAGCGGGTTGTCAACACCCGCATAGCCACTGGCCATCGAGCGTTTCATCACAATGCTGGTGCGCGCTTTCCAAACCTCAAGCACAGGCATGCCTGCAATCGGGCTTGTCGGGTCGTCTTGGGCTGCTGGGTTGACGATGTCATTGGCGCCAATCACGATGGCCACATCGGTGTCTGGAAAGTCTTCATTCAACTCATCCATTTCCAAGACGATGTCATAGGGCACTTTGGCTTCAGCCAACAGCACGTTCATGTGGCCCGGCATCCTGCCTGCAACAGGGTGAATACCAAAGCGAATGTTGACGCCTTTTTCGCGCAGGGTTCGTGTAATTTCAAAGACGGTATGCTGTGCTTGTGCCACGGCCATACCGTAGCCAGGCACGATGATCACGCTCTTGGCATCACGCAATAACTCGGCAGTCTCTGCTGCCAAGATCGGGCTCACCTCACCTTGGGGCTCGGCATTGGCACCTTCAGCAGGTTTGGGAGCAGCCGCAGTGGTGCCAAATCCGCCCGCAATCACACTGATGAAACTGCGGTTCATGGCATTGCACATGATGTAAGACAAGATGGCACCACTGGAACCCACCAAGGCACCCACCACAATCAACAAGTCATTGTTCAACATGAAACCTGTGGCGGCTGCGGCCCAGCCCGAGTAACTGTTCAACATGGAAACCACCACCGGCATGTCAGCGCCACCAATGGCCATGACCATGTGAATGCCAAACAAAAGTGCAATGGCACTCATCACAAACAAAGGCACCATGCCTTGTTCAATGGTCTCGGCCAGCAAGAACATGCGTCCAAAATAGACGACCGCCAACAAACCAGCCAAATTGATCCAGTGACGGGCAGGCAACAACAAAGGACTACCGCCAATGCGACCGGACAACTTGCCAAATGCAGCCACAGAGCCAGAGAAAGTGACAGCACCAATGAAAATACCAATGTAGATTTCCATTGAGTGGATGGTGTGAGCCGCACCTTCAAAGCCTTTAGTGGCTTCCGGATCAACGAAGGTCGCATAGCCCACCAAAACAGCAGCCATACCCACCATGCTGTGCATCAGCGCAACCAACTCAGGCATTTGGGTCATTTGCACAGAACGCGCTGCATACAAGCCAATGGCGCCACCGATGACCAAACTGCCCACGATCCAAGGGGTTCCAGCGGCAGTGACTTGAGGGCCCAACACAGTGGCCAAGATGGCCAGCGTCATGCCGACCATGCCGTAGAGATTGCCACGCCGAGCAGTCTCCTGATTGGACAAACCGCCCAAGCTGAGGATGAAGAGAATGGTTGCGCCGATGTACGCAACCGTAGACAAGTTAGAGGTCATGAATTACGTCTTCCTGATTATTTTCTGAACATCGCCAGCATGCGCTGCGTGACTGCAAAGCCACCAAACATGTTGATGGCGGTGAGCACCAAGGCGAGCGATGCCAACACAATGATCAATGTGTTAGGGCGTGCAGCTGCATTGGCCATGGGTGATATTTGAACCAAAGCGCCAATGGCAATGATGGAGCTGATGGCGTTGGTCACGCTCATCAGAGGCGTGTGCAGTGCAGGTTTGACATTCCAAACCACCATGTAGCCCACAAAGCAGGCCAACACAAACACGGTGAAGTGCGACAGGAATGCCGCTGGCGCATACATGCCCACTAAAACAAACAAGACAGCAACGATGCCCGCTACGATGGCCAGTTGGCCGGCGGGCATGGGACCCGAAGGTTCGCCATGGCCATGGCCTTTTTTGGCAGCTGGTGCAGCGGCTGGCTTGGGTGCTGGTTTGGGGGCTACCACCAAAGGAGGCGCAGGCCAAGTGACCGTGCCCTCTTTGATCACTGTCAGGCCGCGGATGGCATCGTCTTCCATGTTGACGTTGATGATGCCGTCTTTGGTTTTGCAAAGCTCTTCGGTTAGACGAAACAAGTTGGTGCCGTAAAGCGTTGAGGACTGGCGCGCCATGCGGGAGGCCAAGTCGGTGTAACCCACAATGGTGACACCGTGCTTGACCACTGCTTTGCCGGGCTCGGTCAGTTCACAATTGCCGCCCTGCTCGGCCGCCATGTCCACAATCACGCTGCCAGGTTTCATGCTGCGCACCATCTCAGCGGTGATCAGCTTGGGGGCTGGTTTGCCAGGAATGAGTGCCGTGGTGATGATGATGTCGCACTCTTTGGCTTGTTGCGCATACATCTCGCGCTGGGCTGCCTGAAAACCTTCGCTCATCACTTTGGCATAACCGCCACCGCCAGAGCCTTCTTCTTCAAAGTTGACCTTGACGAACTCGCCGCCAAGCGAGACCACTTGGTCGGCCACTTCTGCGCGGGTGTCGTTGGCACGAACAATGGCGCCCAAACTGGCAGCAGCGCCAATGGCCGCCAAACCCGCAACGCCAGCACCGGCAATGAACACCTTGGCTGGGGGCACTTTGCCCGCCGCTGTGATTTGACCGTTGAAGAAGCGGCCAAAAGCTCCCGCAGCTTCGACCACAGCGCGGTAGCCACTCACACCTGCCATGGAGGTCAATGCGTCCATTTTTTGGGCGCGGCTGAGCGTTCGGGGCAGCGCGTCAATGGACAAGGCGGTGACTTTTTTCGCAGCCAGTTGCTGCATCAAATCAGGGTTTTGAGCGGGCCATAAGAAGCCGATCAGGGTCTGACCTTCGTGCATGAGGGCAACTTCCTCTGCCGTCGGTGCACGGACCTTGAAGACGATATCGCTGCCACGCCAAAGCGCTTCAGCGCTGGGCGCAATGCTGGCCCCAGCATGCTCGTAAGCTTGATCGGACAGGTCGGCCAGTTCGCCAGCACCTTTTTCGACAAGGACCGAAAAGCCCAGTTTGATCAACTTGGTGACCACATCGGGAACTGTTGCAACGCGCTTTTCTCCCGGAAAAGTTTCTCTGGGTACGCCAATGCGTTGCTGTTTAGGGGCGTCTTTACCGTCTAAAGCATGGTCGCTTGCTTGGTCCGTGGTCATGAAAAAGTCTCAATCAAAAGTTGACAAATGAGGCCGGCTTGGGCTTCTAGGTTCGATCGGTCGTCACCAAAGCTTTTCAAGTCGAAATTCCACCAATGCTACCCTGAAATTCAGGCTCAACGTCAAGCTTAATCAGCTTAAAATGGTGAGCTTGACCCTAGGAAGCACCATGGCACGTACGCTCTACGACAAAATCTGGGACGAACACGTCGTCCACACTGAAGAAGACGGCACTTCCGTCCTTTACATCGACCGTCACTTGGTGCACGAAGTCACCAGCCCACAAGCCTTTGAAGGTTTACGTCAAGCAGGCCGCAAAGTCTGGCGTGTCAGCTCCATTGTGGCCACGGCAGACCACAATACCCCTACAACGGGTTGGGAGTTGGGCTATGACGGCATCACCGACCCCATCAGCAAAGAACAAATTACCACCTTGGACAGCAACATCGCTGAATTTGGTTCCGCTGCGTTCTTCCCTTTCATGTCCAAGCGCCAGGGCATTGTTCACGTCATCGGCCCTGAAAATGGTGCCACCCTGCCAGGCATGACGGTGGTTTGTGGCGATTCCCACACCTCCACACACGGCGCTTTTGGCGCCTTGGCCCACGGCATTGGCACCAGCGAAGTTGAGCATGTCATGGCCACCCAAACCTTGTTGGCCAAAAAAGCCAAAAACATGCTGATCAAGGTGGAAGGCGCTGTTGCCAAAGGCATAACAGGCAAAGACATTGTGTTGGCCATCATCGGCAAAATCGGCACTGCGGGGGGTACGGGCTACACCATTGAGTTTGGTGGTTCCGCCATTCGCGCCTTGTCCATGGAGGCTCGAATGACCGTCTGCAACATGGCCATTGAAGCTGGCGCTCGCGCTGGCTTGGTGGCCGTTGACGAAAAAACCATCGAGTATGTCAGAGGCCGATTGTTGTCCCCCACGGGTGTGGAATGGGATCAGGCAGTCACTTATTGGAAAACCTTGCAATCCGACCCCGGCGCTCATTTTGATGCCGTGGTTGAAATCAATGCAGCCGATATCGTGCCGCAGGTCACTTGGGGCACCTCCCCCGAAATGGTGTTGGGCATCAACGGCACCGTGCCCGATCCCGACAAAGAAAAAGATGCCAACAAACGTGGTGCCATCGAACGCGCCCTCACCTACATGGGCCTTGAACCCGGCAAAGCAGTCAACGACATCTTTGTGGACAAGGTGTTCATTGGCTCTTGCACCAACAGCCGCATCGAAGACATGCGTGAAGCAGCTGCGGTGGTCAAAAAATTAGGTCAAAGAGTTTCCAAAACCGTCAAGTTGGCCATGGTGGTGCCAGGTTCCGGCTTGGTCAAAGAACAGGCTGAGCGTGAGGGTCTTCACGAAATTTTCAAAGCTGCTGGTTTTGAATGGCGTGAGCCAGGTTGCTCGATGTGCTTGGCCATGAATGCCGACCGCCTCGAGCCCGGCGAGCGTTGCGCCAGCACCAGCAATCGCAACTTCGAAGGTCGTCAAGGTGCAGGCGGGCGAACCCACTTGGTCAGCCCTGCCATGGCTGCTGCAGCTGCTGTTCATGGTCATTTTGTGGACATTCGTCAATTCGCTTAAGCGGATTTGAGAACAAAGCACTCAAACCGCCGATCAAGGAATTCAAATGCAAAAATTCACCGTTCACAAAGGCCTCGTGGCACCCATGGACCGCGAGAACGTCGACACCGACGCCATCATTCCCAAACAATTTCTCAAATCCATTCGCAAGACTGGCTTTGGCCCCAACTTGTTTGACGAATGGCGTTATCTCGATGCCGGCTACCCTGGCCAAGACCCAGCCAGCCGCAAACCGAATCCCGATTTCGTATTGAACCAACCACGCTACCAAGGTGCTTCCATTTTGTTGGCTCGCAAAAACTTTGGATGTGGCTCTTCCCGCGAGCATGCCCCTTGGGCAATTGACCAATATGGTTTCCGTGCGGTCATTGCTCCCAGCTTCGCCGACATCTTTTTCAACAACTGTTTCAAAAATGGCTTGTTGCCCATCGTCTTGCCCGAAAACGTCGTGGCCAAATTATTTGATGAAGTGGCTGCCTTCCCCGGTTACCAACTCACCATTGATTTAGAGCGCCAAGTGGTGGTTCGTCCGCAAGGCGAGGAAATTCCATTTGACGTCCAAGCCTTCCGCAAATACTGCCTGATGAACGGCCTGGACGACATTGGACTGACCTTGCGCTACGCCGACAAAATCAAAGCCTTTGAAGCCGAACGCTTGGCCACCAAGCCCTGGCTGGCCCACGTCGCTTGATCGCGTCGCATCCCTATCGATTGAGAAAAGAATCATCATGAAAATCGCAGTTCTGCCGGGTGACGGCATTGGTACCGAAATTGTTGCTGAAGCCGTCAAGGTTCTGAACGTTCTCGACTTGAAATTTGAAATGGAAGAGGCTTTGGTGGGCGGTGCCGCTTACGAGGCGCATGGCCACCCCTTGCCAGAATCCACCCTGAAATTGGCCAAAGAAGCCGATGCCGTGTTGTTTGGCGCGGTGGGCGACTGGAAATACGACAAACTTGACCGCCCCTTGCGTCCCGAACAGGCTATTTTGGGCTTGCGCAAAAACTTGGGTTTGTTTGCCAACTTCCGTCCCGCCATTTGCTATGAGCAATTGGTCAGCGCCTCTAGCCTCAAGCCTGAACTCATTTCGGGCCTCGACATCCTCATCATTCGCGAACTCACAGGCGACATCTACTTTGGCCAGCCTCGCGGCCGCCGCGTGGCCACCGATGGTCATTTCCCCGGCGCCGAAGAAGCTTTCGACACCATGCGCTATTCGCGCCCTGAAATTGAGCGAATTGCCCACGTTGCTTTCCAAGCCGCCCGCAAGCGCAGCAAAAAAGTCACCAGCGTCGACAAAGCCAATGTGCTTGAAACTTTCCAGTTCTGGAAAGACGTGGTCACCGACGTGCACAAAGAGTACCCCGATGTCGAACTGGAGCACATGTACGTGGACAATGCCGCCATGCAATTGGTCAAGGCACCCAAGAAATTCGACGTGGTGGTCACAGGCAACATGTTTGGCGACATTCTGTCCGACGAAGCCTCCATGCTGACCGGCTCCATTGGCATGCTGCCTTCCGCCAGTCTGAACAGCCAAAACCAAGGTTTGTACGAGCCAAGCCATGGCAGCGCCCCTGACATTGCCGGTCAGGGTATTGCAAACCCATTGGCTACAATACTGTCTGCAGCCATGATGTTACGTTTTTCACTGAACCAAGCCCAAGCCGCCGATCGCATTGAGACGGCTGTGAAGTCTGTGCTTGCCTCAGGTTTGCGTACGGTGGACATCTGGTCAGAAGGCACACACAAGGTCAGCACCCGCGAAATGGGCGAAGCCGTTGTGAAAGCCATCACGAAAACGACAAAGAGCTAATCGCTCACAACTCGTCATGCCCTTCCGGCTCGACGAGTCGGGATCTCAAAATTGACATTGAAAGGGTGATGACATGAAATTGGTAGGACTTGTAGGCTGGCGCGGCATGGTCGGTTCCGTCTTGATGGACCGCATGCAAGCCGAGGGCGACTTTGGTTTGATTGAACCTTTGTTCTTCTCCACCTCCAACTCTGGCGGCAAAGCTCCCGTCATGGCCAAAAATGAAACGACGCTGCAAGATGCTTTCAACATCGATGCACTCAAGCGTTGTGACATCATCATCACCGCGCAAGGCGGCGACTACACCACCGAAGTCTTCCCCAAACTGCGGGCAGCAGGTTGGAATGGCCATTGGATTGACGCAGCCTCCACATTGCGCATGGAAAAAGACGCTGTGATCATTTTGGATCCCGTCAACATGCCTGTCATTCAATCTGCTTTGAAAAACGGTGGCAAAAACTGGGTTGGCGGCAATTGCACCGTCAGCTGCATGTTGATGGGTGTGGGCGCTTTGTACAAGGCCGGTTTGGTGGAGTGGATGAGCACCCAAACTTACCAAGCAGCCTCTGGCGGCGGCGCGCAACACATGCGCGAATTGCTCACTCAATACGGCACCCTGAATTCTGAAGTCAAAGCCTTGCTCGATGATCCCAAGAGCGCCATCTTGGAAATCGACCGCAAGGTCATTGCCAAGCAACGTGCCCTGACCGGCGCCGAAACGGCCAACTTTGGCGTGCCGCTGGGCGGTTCGCTCATTCCTTGGATCGACAAAGATCTGGGAAATGGCATGTCCAAAGAAGAGTGGAAAGGCATGGCCGAGACCAACAAAATTTTGGGTCAAGGCGAAGGCTTCAATGCGCCAGCAGTTCCGGTCGATGGCTTTTGTGTTCGCGTCGGTGCCATGCGATGCCACAGCCAAGCACTGACGTTCAAATTGAAAAAAGACGTGCCTGTGGCCGACATCGAAGCCATGATCGCCGCCGACAACCCATGGGTCAAAGTGGTTCCCAATACACGTGAAGCCACATTGAAAGACCTCACACCTGTTGCTGTAACAGGCACCATGACCATTCCAGTGGGCCGCATTCGAAAATTGGCCATGGGTCCTGAGTACGTAGGTGCCTTCACCATCGGCGATCAACTGCTGTGGGGCGCTGCCGAGCCACTGCGCCGCATGCTGCGCATTTTGTTGGACGCCTGATCGGGCCCCATGCCAAGCCCCCGCACCCTTCTTGCCGGCTTCATGAGCGTGCTGAGCGTGTGCTTGAGCGCACATGCACTGACGCTCGCTGGCATTGAGGTGCAATCGTTCAAAGGCGAGCCTTTGCGCGCCGAAATCAGCGTGGCCAGTGCCACCGCCGAAGAGTGGGGCCAACTGAATGTCAAAATTGCACCCGCTGAGCGGTTTGCACAACTGGGCCTGATTTACTCGCCAGGTGTGGGGCAATTGCAAGCCGAGCCCTACGAAACACGCGATGGCACGCAGCGCATTCGCATCACGGGCCCTCAAAGTTTTTCAGACAACTTTGTCGATCTTCTGATTGAAGTCCAAACGGCTTCTGGCAAATGGGTCAAGGCCTTCACGTTGATGTTGAAGCCTGCACCCAGCAAAACAGAGTCACCTGTGCAACTGGCCACGGCCGCAAGTGCAACGACCAAGCCAACTTCTGTTGCAGCCACAGAGCACGTCGTGCAAAAGGGCGAAAGCGCCAGCCAAATCATTCAGCAATGGCTCACCGAAGACATGAGCACCCAGCAAATGCTGGTGGCCTTGCTTAAAAACCAACCTGAAGCGTTCATTGAGGGCAACGTCAATTTGTTGCGTGCAGGTGCTGTGCTCAAAGCACCTTCCGCAACAGCGGTTCAGGCCATTGATGCCAATGAAGCGCGGCAATTTTTGGTCACGCAGCAAAAAGAGTTTCTGGCTTTTTCACAAGCGGCTGCGCAAAGCACACAATTGATCAAAGGCCAAACGCCTTCGCGTCAAATGTCTGGCAAAGTCGGTCAAGAGGAGGCTGCGCTCAAAGTTGCCGAGGCCACCATTGATCAGTTGAAACTGACGCAGGCTCAAATTGAAAAGCAAAACGCTGAAACACGATTGGCAACGCAACGTGCTTTACAAGATGCGCAAAAACAGTTGGCCACTTTGCAAAGCAATGTGGACCAATTGGTTCAACTGACAGCCCCCGCTCCCCTCTCCGTTGGACCTTCTGTTGCACCACACCGCCCTACAAGCGAAGCTGCCATGGGCTGGCTTAACTTGAATCGCTTATTGGACACTTCCCATCAAAATGCTTACCTCTGGGCCGCATTGACTTTGTTAGGCGTTTTGGCTGTTTGGGCAGGCTTGCGCATTCAGGCTCGTCGTGCATCGCCCACACTCAGCACCTTGATGCCCGCAGCTGACATGGCCACTGTGCATACAGGCACCCTAACCAGCATGAAAATGGAATTGCCTGCAGACATCACAGCCTTGGATTTGAACCTGAATGCCAGTCAGCACACCAGCCAGACTGCCAGTCAGTTTCGATCGCCCTTAACCACCGAGACACGCCAGTGAGAGTTGCACTGGGCATCACCTACAACGGTCAGCCCTACCAAGGCTGGCAAAGCCAAAGCACCGGCCTGACCATCCAAGACAAACTGGAAAAGGCGCTCCAAGAATTCACCACCCAAAAAGTCACCACCTTGTGTGCGGGTCGAACCGATGCAGGTGTTCATGGCTTGATGCAAGTGGTGCACTTTGACACTCCGCTTGAACGCGACATGGGCTCTTGGGTGCGCGGCACCAATCGCTACTTGCCCGATGACATTTCAATTCAGTGGGCGCAAGAAGTTCCGGCCGAATTTCATGCGCGTGGCAGTGCCTTGTCTCGCCGATACGCCTACATCGTTCTAGAGTCGCCAGTTCGTCCCAGCTTAGAATTTGGTCGCGCAGGCTGGGTCTATCGCGCTTTGGACGAAACATCCATGCGCCAAGCCGCCCAATATTTGCTGGGTGAACATGACTTTTCCTCCTTCAGAGCCAGCAGCTGCCAAGCTTTGTCACCCATCAAAACCTTGATGCGTGTGGACATTCACAAACACGGCCCCTATTGGCGCTTTGAGTTTGAAGGCAACGCTTTCTTGCACCACATGATTCGGATGGGGTTTGCCTACCGAGACACCCCCTTTTCATTGGCTGCCATGAGCACAAACGCACACCCTACTTTTGTCAAAATTTGTGGCCTCACACGCGAGACGGATGTCTTAGATTGCATATCGGCGGGCGCCAATGCGGTTGGGTTTGTGATGTACCCCCCCAGTGCCAGGCATGTTTCCCCAGAACGAGCAGGTCAACTGGCCAAACTCTTGCCTTCAGAGGTCACGCCCGTCCTCTTGTTTGTGAATGCCAGCCTTGAGGAAGTTCAGGCCGCCTGCCTGGCCGTGCCCAACGCCCTGCTGCAGTTCCATGGCGATGAATCCCCTGCAGAATGCGATCGTTTGTCCCAAGCCGTGCTACGACCCTACTGGCGCGCGGCCCGAATTCCCACCGACAACACCGCCTCGTTTGACTTGGTAAAATTCGCCCAAGATTATTCAAATGCCCAAGCCATCTTGCTCGACGCGCATGTCGACGGTTATGGCGGTGGCGGGAAAACATTCAATTGGTCACAGCTTCCTCCAAACGTCAACGCTCACCTCGTTTTGAGTGGTGGATTGACGCCTGCAAATGATGCCTCTGGCCACTTTGGCATTTTTGGCGGCAGCTTCGTCAGCGAAACCCTGACACACGCCATCCTCGAATTGCGCGAGGCCTATGCCAAATACCAAAACGATCCTGCGTTTTTGGCAGAGTTCAAATACGAGCTGGCGCACTTCGTCGGCCGGCCCTCTCCCATCTATCATGCCGCGCGCATGAGCCGTGAAGTGGGTGGTGCGCAAATCTATTTGAAACGCGAAGACCTGAACCACACAGGTGCTCACAAAATCAACAACACCATTGGCCAAGCCATGCTGGCCAAGCGCATGGGCAAGCCGCGCATCATTGCAGAAACAGGCGCCGGTCAGCACGGTGTGGCCACGGCCACCATCTGCGCCCGCTACGGTCTAGAGTGCGTGGTTTACATGGGAGCCGAAGACGTCAAACGTCAAAGCCCCAATGTGTATCGCATGAAGCTCTTGGGCGCTACTGTGGTGCCCGTCACTTCTGGTAGCCGCACACTCAAAGACGCGTTGAACGAAGCCATGCGCGACTGGGTGGCCAACGTCGACAACACCTTCTACATCATTGGTACTGTGGCAGGTCCGCACCCCTACCCCATGATGGTTCGCGATTTCCAAAGCGTCATTGGCAACGAATGCCTTGAGCAAATGCCAACCCTCTTGGCGCAAACCGGTTTGCACAGCCAACAACCCGATGCGGTGATTGCCTGCGTCGGTGGTGGCTCCAACGCCATGGGTATTTTCTATCCCTACATCAACCACAAGAACACGCGCCTGATTGGGGTTGAAGCGGCGGGCGAAGGTTTAGAAAGCGGTAAACACTCTGCCTCTTTGCAGCGCGGAAGCCCAGGTGTGCTGCACGGCAACCGCACCTACATCTTGCAAGACGACAACGGCCAAATTACAGAAACGCACAGCATCAGCGCGGGCTTGGACTATCCGGGTGTTGGCCCTGAGCACGCCTTTCTGAAAGACATCGGTCGCGCTGAATACGTGGGCATCACCGACCAAGAAGCCTTGGACGCATTCCATGAATTGTGCCGGACCGAAGGCATCATCCCTGCACTCGAATCCAGCCATGCCGTGGCCTATGCCAAAAAATTGGCCGCCACCATGAAGCCCGATCAATCCATCTTGGTCAACTTGTCGGGCCGTGGCGACAAAGACATCGGCACCGTGGCCGACCTCAGTCAAGCCGATTTCTATTGCCGCCCCAGCTGCCAAGGCCAAGGCGTCAAAGGTGGTTTACCCATGGGCGAGCACATTGTGAAAGTTGTCAAATGAGCCGCATTGAAGCCACCTTCCAACATCTGAAAGCCAAGGGCCGCAAGGCCCTCATTCCTTATGTCACTGCCGGCTTTCCTTTTGCCGATGTCACCCCCGAATTGATGCATGCCATGGTGGCTGCAGGTGCTGACGTGATTGAGTTGGGCGTCCCTTTCAGTGACCCCTCAGCCGATGGCCCTGTCATTCAAAAGGCGGGCGACAAAGCGCTGGCATTTGGCATTGGCACCACCCATGTCATCGACATGGTCAAAGCCTTCAGACAAACCGACACCACCACGCCTGTGGTTTTGATGGGCTATGCCAACCCCATCGAACGCTACGACCTGAAGCACGGCAAAGACGGCTTCATTCGCGACGCCTCAGCCGCTGGCATCGACGGCGTCTTGGTGGTGGACTACCCCCCAGAAGAATGTGTGGAATTTGCTGCGAAACTGCGCGCTCACAACATGGATTTGATTTTTTTGCTGGCCCCTACCAGCACCGATCAGCGCATGCAGCAAGTGGCCGATGTGGCCAGTGGCTATGTTTACTATGTATCGCTCAAGGGTGTCACAGGATCTGGCGCACTGAACACCGACGAAGTGGAAGCCATGTTGCCCCGCATTCGCCAAAAAGTCAGCATCCCTGTGGGTGTTGGCTTTGGCATTCGCGATGCCCAAACGGCTCAAACCATTGCCAAGGTGGCTGATGCCGTGGTGATAGGTAGCAAAATCATCCAGTTGATTGAAAATGAACCCCGCGATAAAGTCGCTGCCGTGGCTGGCGACTTTTTGCGTGGCATTCGTCAGGCCATGGACGCCTGAAACAACCCTCAAGGACCTCGACATGAGTTGGCTCGAAAAACTGCTTCCCCCCAAAATTCTGCACACCGACCCGGCCGACCGCCGCAGTGTGCCCGAAGGCCTGTGGATCAAGTGCCCCCAATGCGAATCCGTGCTTTACAAAACCGATTTGGAACAAAACCAAAACGTTTGCCCCACTTGCAGTCACCACCACCGCATTAGCGCGCGTGCCCGTCTGAACAACTTTCTGGACAACGAAGGTCGCTACGAAATTGGCCAAGAAGTGGTGCCCGTCGATGCTTTGAAATTCAAAGACAGTCGCAAGTACCCCGAGCGCATCAAAGAAGCCATGAGCAACACCGGCGAAACCGATGCTTTGGTGGTCATGGGTGGCGCCATCCACAGCATCAACGTGGTGGCCGCTTGCTTCGAGTTCGACTTCATGGGCGGCAGCATGGGTTCTGTCGTGGGCGAGCGTTTTGTGCGCGGCGTTGAAACGGCCATCGAGCAAAAAGTGCCCTTCATTTGCTTTACCGCCACGGGTGGCGCCCGCATGCAAGAGGGTTTGTTGTCCTTGATGCAAATGGCCAAAACCAATGCCGCCCTCACACGTTTGGCCAAAAAAGGTTTGCCCTACATCAGCGTCTTAACCGACCCCACCATGGGCGGTGTGTCCGCAGGCTTTGCTTTCATGGGCGACGTGGTGATTGCCGAACCCAAGGCCCTGATTGGCTTTGCGGGCCCCCGCGTGATTGAAAGCACTGTTCGCGTGACCTTGCCAGAAGGTTTCCAACGCGCCGAGTTCTTGCAGGAAAAAGGCGCCATCGACTTCATTTGCGATCGACGTGAATTGAAGATGACTGTGGCCAACACCTTGGCCATGCTGACACGCCAGTCAGCCGACGCGGTCAGCTGATACAGAATCGATGCAGCGGACGCCGTCCGCTGCCCTTAAAACCCACCATATTGCAAACCAGCGAGCAACATGCCCGCAATTTGCAAAATGACCAGCAGCACCAAAGGTGACAAGTCGATGCCCCCTGGCTGAGGAATGGCGTTGCGAATGGGTGCCAGCCAAGGCTCTACGATGCGTGACAACAACATCATGCTACCGCTGTTGGGTTGTACCCAAGACAAAATGGCGTAGAGCAAAATGATCGCGCTCAATCCCGAAACCAACCAATGAAGCACGCCAAACAGGCTGGCAAGCAAGACCCCGGCAAAGGCTGCCTGGGTGCCACCCAGAAACCACATGGCGGTGACATGACTGAGTTTCATGAGCCATGCGGCTGCAAGACTGGACGTGTCCAAGCGACCCACAGCAGGCAGTACTCGCCGGAGCGGCATCACCAGCCAATCCGTCACGGCAAAGACAAAGCGCCCAATGGGATTCTGAAATGGCAAACGCTGCCATTGCATCACCAAACGCATCAAACATGCGCCGCCCACCAAGCCAGTGGCCACATCCAAGATCAAATTGACAATTTGTAGAAACACACCGAAGTGCACTTCATGTCAGACACGCCAGCAGAAAATCAAACCACGCCCGTCATCGACGAAAACCAGCTGATTGCAGAACGTCGCAGCAAACTCAAAGCCCTGCGTGAAGCGCAAGCCCAAGGCAAAGGCGTGGCCTTTCCCAATGACTTCAAGCCTGAAGACCGTGCAGAGCCTCTCACATTGGCGCATGGCGAGAAAGCAGCCGAGGCCTTAAAGGGCGAAGGCGTCACACCATGTCACGCGCGACGACATTGGCGAAGAAGCCTACAACGATTTCAAGCACTGGGATTTGGGCGATATCGTGGCGGCTGAAGGCTACTTGTTCAAAACCAAAATGGGCGAGCTGTCCTTGCATGCCTCCAGTGTTCGCATGCTCACCAAGAGCTTGCGCCCCATGCCCGACAAATTCCATGGCGTGGCCGATCAAGAAATCAAATACCGTCAACGCTACGTTGACTTGATGATGGACGAAGATGCGCGCAAACGCTTTACTGCGCGCAGCAAGGCCGTGAGTGGCATTCGCGACTTCATGGTCAAGCACAACTTCCTGGAAGTTGAAACGCCCATGTTGCATCCCATTCCTGGTGGTGCCAATGCGCGTCCCTTTGCCACCCATCACAACGCACTCGACCAAGAAATGTTCTTGCGCATTGCACCCGAGTTGTATCTCAAGCGTTTGCTGGTGGGCGGTTTTGAGCGCGTGTTCGAAATCAACCGCAACTTCCGCAACGAAGGCATTTCCGTTCGCCACAACCCCGCCCTTTGCACGCCTGACCATCCGTGAAGCCATTGTCAAACACACTGAGGCTGGCGACAAAGTGGACGACGCGGCATGGCTCATCCAAGCCCTGCAAAAGCTGGGCATGAGTGAAGCCAAGAACAACCTGTCTAAGAAATCATTGGCCGGTTTGCAGGTGTTGTACTTCGAAGAAACCGTGGAAGAAAAACTCTGGGAGCCCACGTTCATCATGGAGCACCCCACCGAAATTTCGCCCTTGGCGCGTGCCAACGACGAGCGCCCCGAAGTGACCGAGCGTTTTGAGCTTTACATCACTGGCCGCGAATTTGGCAATGGCTTCTCTGAGTTGAACGATGCCGAAGACCAAGTGGCGCGTTTCCAAGCGCAAGTGGACGCCAAAGACAGTGGCGACGATGAGGCCATGTACTTTGACCACGACTTTGTACGCGCCTTGGAATACGGCATGCCACCTGCTGGCGGTTGCGGTATCGGCATTGACCGCTTGATGATGCTGCTCACCGACAGCCCAAGCATTCGCGATGTGATTTTGTTCCCTGCCCTCAAGCGAGAACAAGAATAAAAAAGAGCGCCTGGTGCGCTCTTTTTTTATTCCTTGTTCAAGCGATCTTGAGGTCGCGCCACATTGGGAACTTCTTTGGCTTCGACGTCGACCACCTCGGCATCATGACCAGCCCCCTTGCCCCAAGCACCGAAAGGCGCTTTGCTGCGGGCCATGTCTTGATAGCGTTGCCACACCAAAGCCACTTCTGGTTTGCGTCCACGCACCAAGGACCACAGGGCGCCAAACAACAAAACGAACAGCAACACGCAAAGCATGCCAAGAACAAACACCAGTCCCAGCAAACTGAAGAAGATTTTGAAAATCCAAGCAATGAATTGCATATCAAGGCAAGCAGGCTAAGGCTTGTTGGTAATTGACCGAGCGGACCAGATCATCCCAAGCCAACGCAGGCGATGAAGGCAACAGTGCCAAACGGCGTGCTTCACTGACTTCATCAGGCTGCCACCAGCCCTTCACTTGAGCCTCAGCCAAGCCATCTAAAACCTGGTCGATGACCTTGCTGCCCTTCAATGATTGATTGCACAACAGTGCCAAGTCACAACCCGCCTGAAGTGCAGCCAAAGCACCCTGCGTGAAGCTGATGGCTTGACCGTCTAAAACGCGGGCGCCAGCCATGGACAAATCGTCGCTGAACACAGCCCCCGTAAATTCCAACTGCTCACGCAAGATCGTTTGAATCCAAGTGGCAGAAAAACCCGCAGGTCGTGAATCGATTTTGGGATAAATCACATGAGCCGGCATCACGGCTGTCAATTCGTTGGTCAGCCACTCATAGGGCTTGGTATCGTCTTTCAAGATCGCTTTCAGACTGCGCTTGTCGATCGGCATGTCGACATGAGAGTCGGCCTTGACGTAGCCATGACCTGGGAAGTGTTTGCCACAGCTGCCCATGCCGGCGCGCAGCAAGCCCTGCATCAGGCTTTTGGCCAGCAAACTCACATGCCGTGGATCTCGATGGAAGGAACGGTCACCAATCACGCTGCTTTCGCCGTAATCTAAATCGAGCACTGGCGTGAAACTGAAATCCACACCACAAGCACGCAATTCTGCTGCCAAGACATAACCCACAGCAGAGGCTGCCTGACAGGCTTTCAAGACGCCTTCACCTTCAAGCCCCTTGCCATCTTGTGACCACATCTCACCCAAGCGACGCATGGCTGGCAAATGCGTAAAACCATCAGATCTAAAGCGCTGCACGCGGCCGCCCTCATGGTCCACGCAAATGAGCAAATCTTTTCGAATCGATTTGATGTCAGCACACAAAGTTGTGAGCTGCGCCCGGCTTTGCCAGTTGCGGCCAAACAAAATGATGCCGCCAGTTAAAGGGTTTTTCAGGCGCTTTTTGTCGAGTGCCGTCAGCGCGTGACCTTCGATGTCAATGATGAGTGGTGCTTGGATGTTCATTCGGTTCTTTCCACCACGCAATAACTGCCGGCGTAATCCGCCTCGTCCGTCACGCTGATGTGTGCTTTTAAATGTTGGGACTCGAACCAGACTTTCAAGTCGCCGTGTAAAACAATCACGGGTTGCCCTGAAGGCAACTTACCAATTTCGCAAGAGCGCCAGGTCATGGGCATGCGCATGCCCA
>RFVJ01000220.1 GCA_009928125.1 Betaproteobacteria bacterium | reverse complement strand
TCCGCAAGCCTGTTTTTTCAATCACAGGCTTCCAGCGCACCATCTCTTCTTTGATGTACTCTGTGGCCGATTCGGGGGTGGAATCGGTGGGCTCCATGGCCAATTGTTTCAATTGCTCAACCAAGCCCGGATCTTTCAGAACCTTGGCTGTGGCCGCGGCCAAAATGTCGATCACGGCTTTGGGGGTCCCAGCAGGTGCCGCAACGCCATTCCACAACACGGCCTCAAAACCTTTGATGCCCAAGGCCTCGTTCACCGTCGGCACATCGGGCGCCAAGCTGGAACGTTTGTTGGCAGCAATGGCCAAAATTTTGGCTTGACCCCCCTGGTGCAAAGGCAAAGCTGAACCCAACGCGTCCACCATGGTTTCGGTTTGCCCGCCCAACAAAGCAGGCTTGGCCTGACCGCTGCCCTTGTAGGGAATGTGTTCAATTTTGGCACCCGACTCCAACAGGAAACGCTCCATCGACAGGTGCAAGTAAGTGCCCTGACCTGGTGAGCCGTATCTGAACTTGGTGGGGTTGGCCTTGGCTTGGTCAATCAAGGCTTTGAGTGTTTGCGGTGACTCTTTGTTCGACATGATCACCACCGCAGAGCCGCCCACCACGGCCACCGTGGTGAAGTCTTTCAAATAGTCGTACTGAGGCTTCAGGGCCATCAAGTTGTAGAGTGCCAAGTTGGACGCTGTTCCAAACAGCAAGGTGTGGCCGTCGGGTTGACTGCGTTTGACTTCCAATGAACCGATGGCACCACTGGCGCCGGCCTTGTTGTCCACAATGACGCTTTGGTTCAACACCCGCGACAAGCCAATGGCATATTGGCGAGCAAAGATGTCGGTCGGTCCGCCTGCAGGGAACGGCACGATGAGCCGAATGGTTTTGGTCGGAAAGTTGGTTTGCGCCGATGCGCTGAAGGGGGCTGCGGCGGCCATGCCCAGGCATGCCAAGGCAGCCAACCATGCACGACGTTTGACGTGAAGAAAATGAACCACTTTGTCTCCTTGAATCAAGCTGTTGCAGGTTAGCGTCATGGGCCCAACCTTTTGTGGGCGCATCATAAATGCATCCCGTCTGTGCTTACAAGCCAGCGTTCCGCCATTCGGACTGGTATGACATCGGCTCACACCCAAGCCCTACAAAATGAATCGCCTCGATGGCGCAGTACTCGTCGCGGTCAGACGCATCGCCGCTGACACCCACAGCCCCGATGACGGTGGATTGTGCATTCAAAATCAACACCCCACCTGGTACGGGAATGAATCGGCCATCCGATGCGGCGGCCAAAGCCCCTTGAAATGCCGGCCGGTTGGCCAATCGATCGCGAATCAGCCGCGTGGACATGCCCATGCCCAAGGCCGCCCAAGCTTTGCCAAATGCAATGTCATATCGCAGAATGCCGCAGCCGTCTTCTCGCTGAAACGCCACCAATTGGCCGCCGGCATCCAACACAGCCACCGACAAGGGCAGCAAGTTTTCACGCTGCCGAATGGCCAAGCACTCGTTCACGATGGCATTGGCCAGGCTCAGGCTGAGGCTGGTTTGGAGGGGTTTGAGTTGCTCGCTCATAGGGACATGTCCTGATCATTTTGACATTGGTTTTCGATGCCCATTTGGTCAGACCAATTAGGGTTAGCTTGGATAAGAAATTAACACCAAGAGTGTGATACTGCAAATCAGTTTGAGTGATTCGAATTTGCTCAGTCGTTTGCCTGCATGCTTTATCTAGGGATTTTCTAATGGCCAGTGTATCGATCCGATCCGTCAAAAAGAATTTTGGCGATGTTCCCATCCTTCACGGCGTTGACATTGAAATCAAAGACGGCTCATTCACGGTGCTGGTGGGCCCCTCTGGTTGTGGCAAATCCACATTGCTTCGCATGATAGCGGGCTTGGAAGAAATCAGCGGCGGCGAAATCCTCATTGGCAACAACCGTGTCAACGACCTGCCCCCCAAAGCGCGCGACATCGCCATGGTGTTCCAAAACTATGCGCTCTACCCCCACATGACCGTGGGCGAGAACATGGCCTTCTCGCTCACCCTGGCCAAGCGCCCCCAAGACGAAATCGACCAAAAGGTGGCAAGGGCTGCCGACATCCTGGCACTTGGCAACTTGCTCGATCGTTACCCACGCCAACTCTCCGGTGGCCAACGCCAACGTGTGGCCATGGGCCGCGCCATTGTTCGCGACCCTCAAGTCTTTTTGTTCGACGAGCCTTTGTCCAATCTGGACGCCAAACTGCGCGTCGCCATGCGCAGCGAAATCAAAGAACTGCACCAGCGTTTGCAAACCACCTCCATTTACGTCACGCACGACCAAATTGAAGCCATGACCATGGGCGATCAAATTGTGGTCATGCGCGACGGCCGCATTGAACAAACCGGCTCCCCCCTCGAGCTGTACGACTTCCCCGCCAACCAATTTGTGGCGGGCTTCATCGGCTCACCAGCCATGAACTTCTTGCCCGGCAAACTGCTGGTCCAAGGCGGCCAATGCCAAGTTGAATTGAACGACGGGCTCAAGCTCAATTTGCCCCACCCCGTCAAAGGCCAAAACGGTCAGCCCATTGTGTTTGGCACACGCCCCGAACACCTCACCTTGGTCGACAGTGGCGGCATCACGGCCCACGTGGCCGTGATGGAGCCCACTGGCATGGACACCTTTGTGGCCTGCCGCCATGAGGGCGTTGAGTTTTCAGCGGTGTTCCGCGAGCGTCACGAATTCCAATTGGGCAGCACCATCAATTTGCAGCCCGACATGGAACGCGCCCACGTGTTTGATTCTGCAACGGGCGTGCGTTTGGTGGCTTGAACCACCGCCCTGGTCATTTCGTTTTTTTCTCGTCGCTAACCCACTCAAACAGGAGACATTTCATGACAAAACTGAACCGACGCGACTTTTTGGAAAGCTCAGCCGGCGTTGCGGCAGCTTCCACCACACTGGGCATGGGGGCCATGGCCGTCAGCCCAGCGGTCCATGCGCAAAACCTGAGCTTCAAGCCTGAAAAGGGTGCCAAGCTGCGCGTCTTGCGCTGGAGCCGTTTTGTGCAAGGCGACATTGACGCCTACATGGCCAACGTCAAGAAGTTCACTGAAACCACTGGCGTTGAAGTCCGTGTCGACAACGAAGGTTGGGAAGACGTTCGCCCCAAGGCTGCTGTGGCGGCCAACACAGGCGCCGGCCCCGACATCATTTTGTCCACCAACGACGACGCCAATCTGTACCCAGAAAAATTGCTGGACGTCACCGACCTGTGCGAATACCTGGGCAAAA
>RFVJ01000219.1 GCA_009928125.1 Betaproteobacteria bacterium | reverse complement strand
GACCATGCCTTGCTGGACTTGGTCTGTAACACGGTTCGATTGATGGTGGTGTCCACCAGCCCCTTGAGTCCCTATGCCGTGGAAGACGTGATGGACGCGTCCATCAAAACGCACCACCACGATGCTTTGAAACCACAGGCCGCTTTGGCCACATTGGCCGGCGCGCTACCTGCGCTAGGTATTGTGGCTTGCGTGTTGGGTGTGGTGAAAACCATGGGTGCGATTGACCAACCGCCTGCCGTGTTGGGCGGCATGATCGGTGGCGCCTTGGTGGGTACCTTCTTGGGCGTGTTCATGGCCTATGGTTTTGTGGAGCCCATGGCCTCACGTTTGGCACAGATCATTGAAGACGAAGGTCAGATTTTCAAGGTGGTAAAGCAAATCATCATTGGCACCTTGCACGGTCACCCTATGCCTTTGATCATTGAGGCTGCACGTTCCAGCATCAGCCACCACAATCAGCCCAGTTTTGCTGAAGTGTTTGACGGCTTGCGAGGCTAATCGACATGGCTGAAGCAGTTTTAGAAGCGCCAACAGAAGAAACAGTCGCGGCAGACGCACCCGTTGAGGCGGGTGCGCAGGCAGATGCTGTGGCTGAAGGTGCGCCTGAAACAGAAGCCGAAGCTGCGCCCCTCATTCCGGAAGAAGCCGATCCCGATGCACCTGTGGTGGTGGCGCCGTCCATCACCATCAAAAAGATCATGGACGACGGCCATGGTGGTGCGCACGGGGGTGCTTGGAAAATTGCGCTCGCCGACATGATGACCGCCATGATGGCCTTCTTCTTGTTGATGTGGCTGTTGGGTGCGTCCAATGCCGACCAACGTAAAAGCATTGCAGACTATTTCAAACCCACCTCGCACAGCAATGTGACGATGGGCAAATTGGCGGGCTCCGACGGCATGTTGGGTGGTCGCTCGGTCATTGACCCCGATGGCTTTCCTTTCTCTGCCAAGCAAACCAGTGCTTTGAACATGGTGACGCCGCGCTCCGAAGGGGGCCCGACAGAAAACGATCCGTCACCCAAGGGAGCCGACAGCAAAGAGTCGGGCCAAGATGGCGATCCAGGCAAGAAAGCGGCTGAAGCGGCCGACAAGGCCAACTTTGACAAGATGGAAAAAGAGATCAAAGAGGCCATGGCCAAGAATCCCAAACTGGAGAAGTTGAAAGACCAAGTCTCGTTTGCCAGGGACAAAGATGGTCTGCGCATTGAGATCATCGACAAAGCCGACTTTGCGATGTTTGGCTTGGGCACCACCAACATGACGCCCAAGGCGCAAGCTTTGATCAGTGAGGTGGCCAAGACACTGGCGGGCATGCCCAACAAAGTGGCCATCCGAGGGCACACCGACAGCGTGCAGTTTGCCAACACCGATGACCGCAACAACTGGTCTTTGTCTGCGGAGCGTGCCGAAGAAACCCGCAAAATCATTGAGAAGAAGGGCATTGCAGGCAACCGTTTTGCCAAGATCGAAGGCGTGGCCGATACGGCGCCCTACAACCCCAACGATCCCAAAGATCCTCGCAACAGGCGGATCAGCATCACGGTGATGAACCAATAACCCCCCAAGCAGCTTTTCGAAGCTGCTTTTTTTTGCCTTGACCGCTTGGTTCGGACGGATCATAATTATTTCAAGCTTCAACTATTGAAGCTGAAACAATCAAATTGCAGGGACAAGGAAAGCGCCATGAACATCGTCTGCCTAGGGGGCGGCCCCGCCGGTTTGTATTTCGGTCTGCTGATGAAGATGCGGCATCCCGATCACAAGATCACCGTGCTGGAACGCAACAAGCCCTATGACACCTTCGGTTGGGGTGTGGTGTTTTCCGACGCCACCATGTCCAGATTGCAAGTGGCCGATCCCGTGACAGCGTCTGAAATATTGGGCGCATTCAACCATTGGGATGACATTGCGGTGCATTTCAAAGGCGAAACCATGCGCTCGGGAGGGCATGGTTTTTGTGGCATTGGACGCAAGCGTTTGCTGAACATTTTGCAAAAGCGCTGTGAAGCCTTGGGTGTTGAGTTGGTGTTTGAGGCCGAGGTGGATGCCCATGCCGACATCGCCGCGACATACAACGCCGACTTGGTGATTGCGTGTGACGGGATCAATTCCAAAGTGCGCGCGCGTTTTGCAGCAACCTACAAGCCTGACATTGACGAGCGCCAATGCCGCTTTGTGTGGTTGGGCACACGCAAGTTGTTTGATGCCTTCACGTTTGCCATTGAAGAAACCGAGCACGGCTGGTTTCAGGCGCATGCCTATCAGTTTGATGGCGACACATCGACCTTCATTGTGGAAACACCCGAGGCTGTTTGGAAGGCCGCAGGCTTGGACACCATGTCGCAAGAAGCATCCATTGCATTTTGTGAAAAGTTGTTTGCCCAGTATTTGGACGGTCATGCCCTGATGACGAATGCCAAGCATTTGCGGGGCTCTGCGCATTGGATCAAGTTTCCGCGCGTCATCTGCGATCAATGGGTGCACTGGGACACGTCGGCCGATGGCAGGCAAGTGCCGTATGTCCTGATGGGAGACGCCGCGCACACCGCACATTTTTCGATTGGGTCAGGCACCAAGCTGGCGCTGGAAGATGCCATTGAATTGGCCGACATGTTCGATCGTGTGGGACATGGTGTGAAGGGCATGCAGGAGGTGATGACTTCTTACCAAGCGACCCGGTCGGTGGAGGTGCTGAAGATCCAAAATGCCGCGCGCAATTCGACCGAGTGGTTTGAGAATGTGGCGCGCTATGTCAATTTGCCACCACAGCAATTTGCATACTCGCTGCTCACGCGCAGCCAACGCATCTCGCATGAAAACTTGCGCTTGCGCGATGACAAGTTTGTGGCCGCCTACGAACGTTTCATGGCCTCGCTGGCCAACTTTGATGACAGCGCCAAAGCCAAATCAACGCCACCCATGTTCTTGCCTTTGCAAGCGCGTGGTGTGAGTTTGAAGAACCGCGTGATGGTGTCACCGATGGCGACCTATTCAGCCGTGGACGGTCTTCCAGGCGATTTTCATTTGATGCATTACGGCGCCCGTGCCGTGGGCGGCGCCGCCATTGTGTTCACCGAGATGACTTGCGTGACGCCTGAGGGGCGCATCACGCCGGGTTGCCCTGGCTTATGGAATGACGAACAGCAAAACGCCTGGGCGCGCATTGTGGATTTTGTCCATGCCCAGTCGGATGCCAAGATCGCTTTGCAGTTGGGTCATGCAGGACGCAAAGGATCGACGCGCAGGGCATGGGATGGCATTGACATGCCTTTGAACGA
>RFVJ01000218.1 GCA_009928125.1 Betaproteobacteria bacterium | reverse complement strand
GCAGCAGTGTTCATGTTGCTGCGATTATCCCGCCAATTTCAGTGAACGACTTGCGCCAACTCACCTTTTGCATACTGCGCTGCCACCACTTGCAAGCTGTGTCCTTTGATTTTGGACGCTTGGCCTTCACAGCCAAACTCGATGTAGCGCTGTTTGCAAATTTGTTTGGCCGCTTCACGGGCTGGCTTGAGCCATTCACGGGGGTCAAACTTCTCGGGGTTTTGCACCATGAACTTGCGAACGGCTGCCGTCATGGCCAAACGGATGTCGGTGTCGATGTTGACTTTGCGAACACCAAACTTGATGGCCTTTTGAATTTCTTCGACGGGCACGCCGTAGGTTTCTTTCATGTTGCCACCGTATTCGCGAATGATGGCCAGCAGGTCTTGAGGCACGCTGGACGAGCCGTGCATCACCAAATGGGTGTTGGGGATGCGTTTGTGAATGGCTTGGATGCGGTCAATCGCCAAGATGTCGCCCGTGGGCTTGCGTGTGAACTTGTAGGCGCCGTGGCTGGTGCCGATGGCAATGGCCAAGGCATCGAGTTGGGTGCGCTTGACAAAATCGGCCGCTTGTTCAGGGTCGGTCAAGAGTTGATCGCGGGTCATGACGGCATCGGTCCCGTGGCCATCTTCTTTGTCGCCTTGCATGGTTTCCAAAGAACCCAAGCAACCCAATTCGCCCTCTACAGTGATGCCCAACTTGTGCGCCATGGCGACCACTTTTTGAGTCACCTCGAGGTTGTATTCGTAGCTGGCAATGGTTTTGCCATCGGCTTCCAAGCTGCCGTCCATCATGACCGAGCTGAAGCCCAAATTGATGGCGCCTTGACACACATCGGGGCTTTGGCCGTGGTCTTGGTGCATCACCACGGGGATTTCGGGATAAGACTCGACAGCGGCTTGGATCAACAGCTTCAAGAAACCTTCACCGGCGTATTTGCGGGCACCCGCAGAGGCTTGCATGATGACGGGCGCGCCAGTTTCTTTGGCGGCCTCCATGATGGCCTGAACTTGTTCTAGGTTATTGACGTTGAAAGCTGGAATGCCGTAGCCGTTGGCGGCCGCATGGTCCAGCAGCTCGCGCATTGAAACGAGTGCCATGGTGAAATCCCAAAGTTAAAAAATCTTTTGCAAGCAATCAGGTTGCCGCGCCACCCAGATGATGAAGTTCATGGGGGTCGCATGTAACCGGCTTGTAACTGGCAAGGATTTTAGCAACTGGAAGCCTTGTTGACCGTTTTTTTGGCAAGTCAGACTATGATTTCGGCCATGTTCCAAGACCGCCCCCTCTTTTCCAACCTGCGCTCGCAAGCATCCTGGCGATCGGATGCCGTGATCAGTTGGATCGGCTTGTTGATTTTGTTGGCGTGGGATTTCTCAGGTGGTGACATGCCCATGGCGCAGTGGTGGGGCGAGCCCAGCGGTTTTGCGCTGCGTGACCACTGGTGGATGGTCAAAGTGATGCACGAAGGCTTTCGCAATGCCGGCTGGGTGCTGCTACTGGCCTTGGCTGTCGGCATTTGGCGGCCTTGGGGCAGCTTGCGCCATTTGGCCACAGGCCAGCGGACCCGCCTGTTTTTATCGGTGGTGTGCGCCCTCTTGGCAGTGACCTTGATCAAAGGCATCAGCAAAACCAGTTGTCCATGGGATCTGCAAGCGTTTGGCGGCACGGCCCTTTACATCTCCCACTGGAATGTCTTCGAAGTGGATGGCGGCGGTGGGCATTGCTTTCCGGCGGGACATGCCTCTACCGGTTTTGCCTTCATGGCGGCCTATTTCAGCCTGCGCCAAAGCGGCGCGCCTGCTGCCCGCATTTGGCTGCTGTGCGCCCTGTTGGCGGGCTTGGTCTTAGGGCTGGCGCAGCAAATTCGCGGCGCCCACTTCATGAGCCACACCCTCTGGACCGCGTGGCTTTGCTGGACCGTCGGCTGGCTGAGCCACTGGTTGTTCAGTCGCTTGCGCGGCAAATTTTGAGCATGTTGGTGCCACCTGGCGCACCCATGGGTTCGCCACAGGTGATGGCATAAATGTCACCGCCCGACACAATGCCGCGGTTCTTCAAATGACTTTCAGCTTGCGCCAAAGCGGTATCGCGAACGGCACTGGTGTCCATCAGCAAAGGACGGACATTGCGATACAAGGCCATCTTGCGCTGTGATGACAGCTTGGTGGTCAGCGCGTAAATGGGAATTTTCACGCGGTGGCGGCTCATCCACAAAGCCGTAGAGCCTGAATCGGTCAGCGCCACAATGGCTTTGGCATGGAGGTGATGCGCCGTGAACAAAGCCCCCATGGCAATCGATTGGTCAATGCGGCTGAAGGTTTGGCCACTGAAGTCACCGTCGAGCTCAAACTCTTCCGCATTTTCGGCTGCCAAACAAATTTTGGACATCTCTTCCACGGTTTCAAGCGGGTACTTGCCGGCCGCTGTTTCGGCACTCAGCATGACGGCGTCGGTGCCATCCAGCACCGCATTGGCCACGTCACTCACCTCGGCGCGTGTGGGCACGGGGTTGGTGATCATGCTTTCCATCATTTGGGTGGCTGTGATCACCACTTTGTCGTGCTGCCGCGCCAACTTGATCATGCGTTTTTGCAAAGCAGGCACCACCGCGTTGCCCACTTCAACGGCCAGGTCACCGCGGGCCACCATGATGCCGTCGCTGGCCAGCAAAATTTCTTCCAAACGGGGAATGGCTTCTGCACGCTCAATCTTGGCAATCAAGCCAGGCTTGTGGTTGTATTCGGCAGCGGCCACATTGGCCAACTGTCGGGCCATTTCCATGTCCGTGGCGTTTTTAGGAAAGCTGACTGCCACGTAATCGGCTTGGAAACTCATCGCTGTTTTGATGTCTTCCATGTCTTTGCCGGTGAGGGCGGGCGCAGTTAAGCCACCACCTTGTTTGTTGATGCCTTTGTTGTTGGACAACTCACCGCCCAATTTGACAGTGGTGTGAACTTGCTCACCCTTGACCGAGTCGACGGTCAGCACAATCAGGCCATCGTTGAGCAACAAGACATCACCCGACTTCACATCACGGGGGAGTTCTTTGTAGTCCAAGCCGACGCCCGAGGAATCACCGAGTTCGGTGCGCGATGCGTCCAACACAAACTTGGCGCCAGGCTCGAGCATCACTTTGCCTTCTGCAAACTTGCCAACGCGAATTTTGGGACCTTGCAAATCGGCCATGATGGCCACTTCGCGGCCTGCACGCGATGCCGCTTCACGCACCAAACGTGCCCGGTCGATGTGGTCTTGCGCTTTGCCGTGGCTGAAGTTCAAACGAACCACATTCACA
>RFVJ01000217.1 GCA_009928125.1 Betaproteobacteria bacterium | reverse complement strand
TGGCAGCGCTGGTGGCAAACCCAATCCGACAGCTTGCAACTCAGCCCTGAGCACCAAACACTCTGCCTGCAACTCATTCGCCAATGCGCCACCACTCAATTGGGGTCAGATCAACATTCTTTCAGTTTGTCCCAACTGAACAGCCTCAACGCGTGGCCCGAAATGGGCTTCACATTCAAAACACATGGCGTGTCAACGCAGCACATTGACCATCTCATCAGCCATGCGGTGCATCCGGGCCAAGCGCGTCCCAACTTGCAAGCGCAGCAACTGCATGGTTTGTTGACGGGCTTCATGGACATTGTGTTGGAACACCAAGGTCGCTATTACGTGCTCGATTACAAATCGAACAAGCTGCCTGTTTACACACCAGAAAGCATCGAGGCCAGCATGCTCAGTCACCGCTATGACGTGCAATACACCTTGTACATCTTGGCCGTTCACCGACTTTTGAAGTCGCGCTTGAAAAATTACAGCTACGAACAACACATAGGGGGTGCACTTTACCTTTACTTGCGTGGCATTGACCAAGCCGGTCAGGGTGTGTACTTCCACAAACCGCCTTTTGCATTGATTGAAGCCCTCGACGCCGCATGCAAAGCAGTGCCATCTGAATACAGTGTGGAGCGAGTCGCATGAGCTTGCAGCTTTCCTCCCTGCCAAAGTTCAATGTGCCTCAACCCTTGGCCACGCAAGGCGGCTCGGCCACTTCGGTCACTTGGCCTTGGACGCCATTGGACGTGGCCTGGTTGAAATTTTTGAATTCGCATCAAGCCAGCACCGACCCCTTGCATGATGTGCTGGCGCTGTTGGTCAGTTACCAAATGGGACGAGGCCACGCCTGCTTAGATTTGCATGCAACTGAGGCCCCTGCAGACTTGTTTTCTGAACCCGTGAACCCATGGGCCGAAGCCGCCAACACCATGCCATGGACGATCGGTGAACATTCACCCATGGTCGTGTCCAAGCAGGCGGACGGTCAGGCTCGGCGCATTTATTTAAGGCGCGCATGGCAAGCAGAGCAAAGCATTCAAGCCGCCATTCAAGCGCGCCTGGCCACTCATTTCGAAGTACCGCCAGACACTGGCGAAAAACTCAAGGCCTTGTTTGGAGATGAGGTGCAAGTCACTGATTGGCAGCGCGTCGCGTGTGCTAAGGCTTTGCGCGCTGGCATCACCCTCATCACGGGCGGTCCAGGCACTGGCAAGACCACCACGGTGGTTCGCTTGTTGGCATTGCTGCAGCGTGCTGCGCAAGACCAAGAACAAACTTTGCGCATTCACTTGGCGGCCCCCACGGGCAAAGCAGCAAGTCGATTGAGCGCTTCGATTCAATCGGCCTTGGCCAGTTTGCCAGCGGGCTGGTCACAGGACATTCCCACCCAAGCACTCACCTTGCACCAATTGTTGCAATACAACCCAGATGCTGCTGCAAGAAAAGCCCCCACCTTGGCCACTGATTTGGTGGTGGTCGACGAAGCTTCCATGATTGACCTTGAACTCATGGCCCGTTTGATGGCCTGTGTGCCTGCAAGCGCACGATTGGTTTTGTTGGGCGACAAAGACCAATTGGCTTCGGTGGAAGCAGGTGCCGTGTGGTCTCAATTGTGCGAAGGCACAGCGCAGTCAGATGACAACACCCAAGCGCACAACCACACCGCCTACACCTTGCCTGAGCAAACCGCCGTATTGCATGTCAGTCGGCGTTTTGATGCCAACAGCGCCATCGGTCAATGGGCCAAGTTGATCAATGAAGGTCAGCACGAAGCGCTCCAAGAAAAATGGCAGACATTGCCCGTCACAGGCCAATTGCCAGCCGATGAAGGGACCGAAATCCAACGCTGGCCAGAAGCTTGGCGCGAGAGATCACAGGGCGCATTGCATCCTGAAGTGGTGAATGCCTTGAAGTTGGGCTGGACGCATTGGTTGTCTGATTTAAAGCCGCTGCTTCAAGCCGGTGCAGTGTGCGACAACGCGCAAGCTTTGAAATTGCTCAACAGCTTTTCTGAATTTCAAGTGTTGTGTGCGCTGCGTCAAGGTGCTTGGGGCGTTCAAGCCCTGAACGACTGCATTGCAGTGGCATTGGGTCTGACGTCGCACCGTGAAAAAAGTTTGCAGTCACAGGCCGCGAAAGACCCGTGGTTTGTTGGCAGACCCATCATGGTCACGCGCAATGACTATCACTTGAACCTCATGAACGGTGATGTGGGCCAATGTTTGCCCACTGCAAACGGTTTGCGCGTGGCATTTCCTGATGGTCAAGGTGGCGTGCGTTGGGTTTTGCCTTCACGCCTGGACGCGGTAGAAACCGTTTGGGCCATGACCGTTCACAAATCACAGGGCTCTGAATACGACCATGTGCTGGTGGTTTTACCCGATCGCGATGCACCTGTGTTGACACGTGAATTGTTGTACACCGGCGTGACCCGTGCCAAATCCAAGCTCACTTGGTGGGCCCCCCAGCCCGCCGTTTTGTTCAGCGCAGTGCGTCAACGGGTCATTCGAAGCGGCGGTTTGGCCGATGGCTTGTTTCATCCGGCAAAATAAGACCTTTTACAGATCCTGCGAGTTCGCAATGAATTTTGATGACATGGCCGATCAACTGTCGGCGCACCCCGACTTCAAAGTCAAGCGACGCTTGGTGCCCATTTTGGATTTTGGCCCTGGCACAGGCGGTCCTACCCAACGCGTACTGATTCTGGACACCGAAACAACAGGCCTTGATTGGCGCGCAGAAAGCATCATTGAGTTGGCCATGTTGGCGGTGGATGTCGACATGCAAACCGGCCTGCCAGTGGGCCCGGTTGAGGTCTATGAAGACTTTGAAGACCCAGGCCGTCCCATTCCCCCCGAGATCGTGAAGCTCACGGGCATCACAACCCAAGACGTCAAGGGTCAAAAACTGAACGAAGAAAAAATCAACACAACCCAAGACGTCAAGGGTCAAAAACTGAACGAAGAAAAAATCAAAGACATGGTGGCACGCGCAGACTTGATCGTGGCGCACAACGCCGGCTTTGATCGTCCCTTTGTTGAAAACCGACTTGAAGTGTTTGAACACAAGGCTTGGGCCTGTTCCTTTCAAGGCATCGACTGGAAAGCTCAAGGCCTGGGCTCCGCCAAACTAGAGTTTTTGTGCAGCGAGTTGGGTTGGTTCTACGACGCCCACCGTGCACAGGTAGACTGTCATGCCTTGCTGCGTGTCTTATCAACGCCTTTGAAATCAGACAAGCCAGAAGGTGCTGTCACGGGTCTCTTGCAACTCTTCAAGGCGTCCCAAAACGCTCGCACGGTGGTCAAAGCCTTTGGT
>RFVJ01000216.1 GCA_009928125.1 Betaproteobacteria bacterium | reverse complement strand
AAATCATCGCAAGCTTTGAGCGACGCCTGCAAGGCCATCCAGATTTTGAATTGGCCGAGTGCTTGCGCAACATTCACCGCATTGTTGAAATTCGATTGAACGACAAAACCGGCTGCCATCCCACACAGGGCGATGAAGTGTGGGATTGGCACGAAGCTTTGGCCCAACACAGCGACCCAGGCTTCAAAGAAAACGGCCAGCTGACCGTGACCTATCTCACGCAGGCCCACTTGGCTTGCAGTGGCAGCATTCAAAGCACCATGAAATCTGCTGGCTTCGACGAAGTCTACGTTGACGCAGTGGGCAATGTGGTGGGGCGATATCATCCGGCCCAACAGGGTGCCAAGTACTTGCTGACCGGTAGCCATTACGACACCGTGCGCAACGGCGGCAAATACGATGGCCGATTGGGAATCTATGTACCGATTGCCTGCGTCAAGAAATTGGCCGCCACCAAAACTCGGCTGAAATTTGGCATTGAAGTGGTGGCCTTTGCAGAAGAAGAAGGCCAACGCTACAAGGCCACCTTCTTGGGTTCTGGCGCCTTGGTGGGTCAATTCAACAAGGCGTGGTTGGACCAAGTGGATGCCGACGGTGTGTCCATGCGTGAAGCCATGAAGCAAGCCGGCTTGAATGAAAACGACATCCCCAAAATTCAACGCAAGCCATCAGATTACCTGGGCTTCGTCGAAGTTCACATTGAACAAGGCCCAGTGCTCAATGAAATGAACTTGCCCTTGGGTGTGGTGAGCTCCATCAACGGCAGCGTGCGTTATTTGTGTGAAATGATGGGCACTGCCAGCCATGCAGGCACCACCCCCATGGACCGCCGCCGTGATGCCGCGACAGCGGTGGCTGAATTGGCGCTTTTCATGGAAAAGCGCGCCGCTCAAGACGGTGACTCTGTTGCCACGATAGGCCAACTTCAAGTGCCCAATGGCTCGATCAATGTGGTCCCCGGCAAATGCCTTTTCTCGATGGACATGCGCGCGCCCACAGACCCGCAACGCGACGCGCTTGAACGCGATGTCTTGCAAGCCCTGGACGAGATTTGCGAACGTCGCGGCCTGGTCTGCCAACGCGAAGCCACCTTGAGAGCCCCTGCCGCACCCAGCGCACCCGAATGGCAAAAACGTTGGGAGCATGCGCTGAAGGACTTGGGTGTGCCCTTGTTTGTGATGCCAAGTGGCGCCGGTCACGACGCCATGAAGTTGCACGAGGTGATGCCCCAAGCCATGTTGTTTGTGCGGGGCGAAAACAGCGGCATCAGCCACAACCCTTTGGAATCCACCACCTCAGATGACATGCAGTTGTGCATCGACGCCTTTGCCCATGTCTTGCACCACCTCGCTTAACCTTTTCAAAATCACATGACTGCCACCACCCAACAATACGCTCAACTCGATCAATGGATCGACGCCCACTTTGATGAGCAAGTGAAATTTCTGCAGGCTCTGGTGCAAGTGCCCACCGACACGCCGCCCGGCAACAATGCACCCCACGCAGCCAAGACCACCGAACTCTTGAAAAATTTGGGTTATGAGGCTGAGCAATTTCCAGTGCCTGAAGCCGAAGTCAAAGCCTACGGCTTAACCTCCCTCACCAACTTGATTGTGCGCAGGCCGTTTGGTCCAGGCGGCAAAACCATCGCCCTGAATGCTCACGGTGATGTGGTGCCTCCCGGTGAAGGATGGACCCACCCGCCCTACGGCGCAGAAATTGAAAATGGTCACATGTACGGCCGCGCCACAGCGGTCAGCAAATGCGACTTTTCCACCTTCACTTACGCACTTCGTGCGGTTGAAGCCTTGCGTGCGCAGCAGCAGCTGGCGCTCAAGGGCAGCGTGGAATTGCACTTCACCTACGACGAAGAGTTTGGCGGCGAAAAAGGTCCCGGTTGGTTGCTAGAAAAAGGCGTGACCCAACCCGATTTGATGATTGCGGCTGGTTTCAGTTACCAAGTGGTCACGGCCCACAATGGCTGCTTGCAAATGGAAGTGACGGTTCACGGCAAGATGGCCCACGCGGCCATTCCCGAGACCGGTGTCGATGCATTGCAAGCGGCAGTTCACATTTTGAACAACCTGTATGCCCAAAACAAACGCTATCAACACATCACCTCCAAAGTTGAGGGCATCAACCACCCTTACTTGAATGTGGGCCGCATTGAGGGCGGCACCAACACCAACGTGGTGCCTGGCACGGTCAGTTTCAAACTCGACCGACGCATGATCCCAGAAGAAAACCCCCAAGAAGTTGAAGCCAACATTCGCGAAGTGATTGCGCAAGCTGTGGCGGAATTCAACCAAGGCCGCGCACAAGATGCGCAAGTCAGCATCGACATCAAACGTCTGCTCATGGCGCATGCCATGAAACCCCTGGCGGGCAACGCACCTTTGGTCCAGGCCATCCAACAGCATGGCGGTGACATCTTTGGTGAGCCCATTCCTGCCATGGGCACCCCCCTCTACACCGATGTGCGCTTGTACGTGGAAAAAGGCATTCCTGGTGTGATCTACGGCGCAGGCCCCCGAACCGTGCTGGAATCCCATGCCAAACGGGCTGACGAACGCTTGAATTTGGAAGATTTACGCAAAGCAACCAAAGTGATCTCTCGCACCCTTTTGGACTTGCTCCAAGCCTGAAGTACCAAGTTAGGGCGTTGCTGACATATTTTTAGCCGATTTGCCCAGAAAATCGTATACAGTTTGAAGCGCAAACAAACTTGGAACACCCTCACAATGGCATTGATATTGCTTGTCCATTTGCAATTTCTTGTCACACCCTTTTGGAGCACTCATGAAAAAACGTTTCTTGCTTAAAACCACAGCGGCCTTGCTGGCAGCCTGCACATTGGGCTTGGCACAGGCTCAAACAACACCCATCAAATTTCAATTGGATTGGCGCTTCGAAGGTCCTGCGGCCTTTTTCTTGACGCCAGTCGCCAAGGGTTATTTCAAAGATGCCAAGTTGGATGTCACGGTTGATGCGGGCAACGGCTCTGGCGGTGCTGTCACGCGTGTGGCCTCTGGCAGCTACGACATTGGCTTTGCCGACTTGGCCGCGCTGATGGAATTCCACGCCAACAACCCTGACGTGCCCAACAAGCCTGTGGCCATCATGATGGTCTACAACAACACGCCAGCTTCTGTCATGGCGCTGAAAAAATCAGGCATCAAAACGCCCGCCGATTTGGCTGGTAAAAAATTGGGCGCCCCTGTGTTCGATGCGGGCCGCCGTGCATTCCCAATCTTCCAAAAAGCCAACAACATTGGCAGTGTGGCCTGGACAGCCATGGACCCCCCATTGCGTGAAACCATGTTGGTTCG
>RFVJ01000215.1 GCA_009928125.1 Betaproteobacteria bacterium | reverse complement strand
GGTGGTGAAGTTGTTGAACAAGGTGGGGTTGGGTTTGTCCAAAATCACATCGACGGTGTGGTCGTCAACTTTTTTGATTTCCTTCACACCTGCCACATAAATCTGCATGGTGCCTTGAGGTTGGCGAATGCGGTCAAAAGAAAACACCACATCGTCTGCGGTGAACGCAGAGCCGTCGTTGAACTTGACGTTCTTGCGCAAATTGAAACGCACGGTGGTGGGGTTGACGTTGGTCCAGCTGGTGGCCAATGAAGGCTCTACTTTGTAGTTCTTGTCGTAGCGCACCAAACCTTCGTAGGTGTGGCCCACGATGTTGTTGGTGGTGGCGTGATTTTGTGAATGGGGGTCGAGCGTCAAGATGTCGTTTTGAGCGGCCCATTTGAATTCGACAGCCTGTGCGCTGGTGGCGCCAAGCAGGGCTGCCGACATGCCTATCGCCAGCGTCAGCAGGCGTGAGGTTTTGAGGAAGCGTTGGTACATGCTAATTCCTGTCAAGTTAAAAGAACGGTCCATTCTAGGGTTGCAAGAACCAGCTCGCAAGGCACATCAGGGTTAATGCCGAGGGCGACAAACAGCGGTATTCTGAGTTTTAATGTGGTTTTCAAATGTCTGGGTGAATGTCCTATGAGCACCATCTTGTTTCAATCGGCCAATGTCTTGGATGTGGCGTCTTTGGCCGTGATCGCCAATCAGGACGTCTGGGTCGAGAATGGCTTGATCAAGTCTGTGGTTCCCCATCAAGCAGACGTGTTCATTGCTGACAGCACCAAGGTGGTGAAGGCGCAAGGCAAAACCTTGATGCCTGGTTTGATTGATTGTCACGTGCACGTGATTGCGGCGCACTTGAACCTCAACATCACCGCCAATCAACCGAATGTGTTTGCCACATTGCGTGCATTGCCCATCATGAAGGGCATGTTGATGCGCGGCTTCACCACCGTGCGAGACGCGGGTGGCGGCGATTGGAATTTGGCAGAGGCCACACGCACCGACATGGTGGAAGGTCCGCGCATTTTTGCGGCAGGGCGGGCTTTGTCTCAAACCGGTGGCCATGGCGATGGCCGTCCGCGCAGTGATGTGATTGAGCCTTGTGGTTGCTCCAGCCGTGTGGGCGCCCTGGCGCGCGTGGTGGACGGTGTAGACAATGTGCGATTGGCCGTGCGCGAAGAAATCATGAAGGGTGCCAATCAGATCAAGATCATGGCCTCTGGGGGTGTGGCTTCACCCAACGATCCCATTCATTATTTGGGTTATTCGGAAGCCGAAATTCGGGCCATTGTGGAAGAGGCCGAGCATGCGGGCACGTATGTCATGGCGCATGCTTACACGTCCAAAGCCATTCACCGTGCTGTGGACTATGGTGTGCGCAGCATTGAGCACGGCAACTTGATCGATGTGTCCACGGCGCAGTTCATGGCAGACAAGCAAGCCTTCATGGTGCCCACGCTGATCACTTATGAAGCCCTGGCCAATGAAGGCGCCAGTTTGGGTTTGCCTGCGGTGTCCGTGGCCAAAATTGAAACTGTGCGAAGCCAAGGTCAAAAGGCCTTGGAAATCTTGGCCAAAGCGGGTGTCAAGATGGCCTTGGGCACCGATTTGTTGGGCGAGTCACATCGCCATCAATCGGAAGAGTTGCGAATTCGCGCCGACATTCTGGGCAACGGTGCCGCCTTGCAACAGGCCACGCTCCATGCCGCAGAGTTGATCAACATGTCAGGTCAATTGGGGGTGGTCAAAGCTGGTGCGATTGCCGACTTGCTGTTGGTCGATGGCAACCCCTTGACAGACATGTCCTGCTTGTTGGGTCAAGGCGATCACATTCAAGCCATCATGAAAGACGGTAAGTTTTACAAGCACACCTGAAGCATCAGGTGTAGCGCTTGTTGCGCAAATTGTGTTTCATCTCGCGCAATGCAGGTTGCAGTGACTCGCCAATGCGCAGTGCCACGGTGGTGGCCAAAATGTCAATGATCAACAAGTGCAACAATCTGGAAACCATGGGGCTGTAGCGGTCGTAGCTCTCTGGGTGATCGGCTGTCAGGTGAATGTGGCCCGCTGTGGCCAAAGGTGAACCGCTTGCAGTGATCACAATCGTGGTGGCGCCGCGCTTGCGTGCAATGTCGCAGGCGTCCATCAAATCGCGGGTACGGCCTGAGTTGGAGATCACCACCACGCAATCGCCTTTGCCTAACATGGAAGCGCTCATCACTTGCATGTGGCCATCGCTGTAGGCGATGGTGTTCATGCCCAAGCGAAAGAATTTGTGCTGCGCATCTTGCGCCACGATGCCAGAATTGCCCACACCATAAAACTCGATGCGCAAAAGACGATGCATCGTTGCGGTACTTCAAAAATGCCGCCACCGTGTTGTCGATCACCTTCACCGCCACGTCACTGGTTTTGTCGTCTGCGTCCACACTGCGGTGAATGAACGGCACCCCTTCGCTGACGCTGCCCGCCAGCTTCAATTTGAAATCGGACAGACCGTCGTAGCCCACACTTCTGCAAAATCGAACCACGGTGGGTTTGCTGACGTGCGCTCGATCGGCCAACTCCGTGACGGGTAAGTTGGCGAACGCACGGGGATCTTGCAAAACCAATTTGCCGACGCGTTGCTCGGCAGGGGCGAGAGAGGGCAGAGAGGCTTTGATTCGGTCTAGCATGGCTTTAAGTTTCTTCCGACCAGCAAAAGCCGTCCCGCGCAATCATGGCACTGGAAGCGCTGGGCCCCCACGTACCTGCTGCATAAGGACGGGGGCCTTGGGTGTCCGCAGCCCAGTGTTGCAATATAGGCTCAACCCAGCGCCAAGCTTCTTCTTGCTCGTCGCTGCGCACAAACAAATTCAATCGACCATCGAGCACATCCAGCAACAAACGCTCGTAGGCACCCACACGTTCACTGCCAAAACGTTTGTCAAAATCCAAGTCCAAATGCACAGGGCTGAGAGCGCCTGATGTGGTGTGGCCGGTTTTGAGGCGCTTGTGTTGGCCTTCGGCAAACAAGTGCAATTCCAAACCGTCTTTGGGCTGCAGGTGAATGATCAGCTTGTTCACGCCACCGGATGGGGCTTGAAAAATAGCGTGTGGGGTGGGTCTGAAATTGATCTCAATGTAGGCTTCGCGAGAAGCCAAGCGTTTGCCAGTGCGAATGTAAAAAGGCACACCGGCCCAACGCCAGTTGGCAATTTCAGTGCGCAAAGCCACAAAAGTTTCGGTGCTGCTTTGAGGGTTCACGCCCGATTCTTCTTTGTAGCCTGGTACCGCATGACCGTTTACATTGCCTGCGCTGTATTGGCCGCGCACCACATGTTGGCCCAATGATTCGGCTGTCCAGGGTTTGAGGGCGCGCAAGACTTTGAG
>RFVJ01000214.1 GCA_009928125.1 Betaproteobacteria bacterium | reverse complement strand
AAGCGGGTGTTGGTGCGGAAGGCATCGCCTTCACCGGCGAACATGCGCGTGGGATCTTCACCTTCACGTTTGAAGGCAAAGGTGCCGGCGGTGTAGGGGAAGCTGCCCGGCACGTTGTCGAGCATCAGCCATTTCAAAATTTCGCCATGGTCTTCGTAAGTGGGCAAGGACACTTTGCGAATGGTGGTACCTGACAAACTCTTCGAAGTCAGTGCGGTGCGAATTTCTTTGTCGCGAATCTTGACCACGTACTCGTCGCCTGCATAAGCTTTTTGCATTTCAGGCCACTGGGCCAAGAGTTTTTTGGCAGAGGGGTCTTGTGTTTCTTCTCGGCGAACAGCCAAGTCGATGGCGGCTTCGGCGGCTTTGGCACGACCGGGTTTGTCCACTTCCAGCATCACAGCGGCAGCACGCAGTTGCTGAATCTCTCTTGCCAGTTGGGCTTGGGCACGTGCTTGTTTTTTGTAGCCACGCACCGTGTCGCTGATTTCTGCCAAGTAACGTGTGCGTGAGGCAGGCACGACCGGTGTTTGGTTGGTGCTGTGGCGCACATTCACAGCAGGCAACTGGCCTGCTTTGAGTTTCAGTCCCAACGCGCCCAAGCGAACTTTGAGCGCTTGGTACAAGGCCGTCACGCCATCGTCATTGAAGCGCGCCGCCATGGTGCCAAATACAGGCATTTGTTCTGTGGGCACGGTCCAAGCCTCTTTGTTGCGCTGAACTTGTTTGGCCACATCGCGCAGTGCATCGCTGGCGCCTTTGCGGTCAAACTTGTTGATGGCCACAAACTCGGCAAAGTCGAGCATGTCGATTTTTTCCAACTGGCTGGCGGCGCCAAACTCTGGTGTCATGACGTACATGGGAACGTCAACATGCGGCACGATGGCGGCATCGCCTTGGCCAATGCCAGAAGTTTCCACCACCACCACATCAAAGCCGGCCACTTTGCATGCCGCCACCACATCAGGCAATGCGGCAGAGATCTCGCTGCCAAAATCGCGCGTGGCCAAACTGCGCATGAACACGCGCGCGCCGTTGCGCCAAGGGTTGATGGCGTTCATGCGAATGCGATCGCCCAGCAAGGCACCACCGCTCTTGCGACGTGAAGGATCGATCGACACCACCGCAATGCGCAAGTCGTCGCCTTGGTCTAAACGCAAACGGCGAATCAGTTCGTCGGTCAAAGACGATTTGCCTGCACCGCCCGTGCCTGTAATGCCCAACACAGGTACTTGGTGCTTGGCGGCTTCGGTGCGCAAGGCGGCCACCATGTCAGCAGATGCGTTGCCGTTTTCCAGCACTGTGATCAGTTGCGACAAAGAGCGCCAGTTGGCCTCCGTGCCGCCTTGGATGGCTTTCAAATCTTTGGGGGCGAAGGCGCTGAGGTCTTTGTCGCAGCGCATCACCATTTCACCAATCATGCCGGCCAAGCCCATGCGCTGGCCGTCTTCTGGCGAGTAAATGCGGCCCACGCCGTAGGCATGCAACTCGCGAATTTCGGCCGGCACAATCACACCGCCACCGCCGCCAAACACCTGGATGTGTTCGCCGCCTCGCTGGCGCAACAAATCGACCATGTACTTGAAATACTCCACATGACCGCCTTGGTAGGAGCTGATGGCAATGCCTTCACCTCGGCGCCCATGCTTTGCAAGATGCGGCGCATGATGTTGATGGCCGCGTCATGGCCATCAAACAAACTGGCGGCCGTCACAAAGCGCACTTTGTGGGTGGGGCGGTATTCGGCAAGGGCTTTGTATTCGGCAGACAAGTCGGTCATGGCAAGTTTCCAGTCAAGGATCAAAAGGGCCGCATCAAAGGGCGGCCCAGTCTAATTGACGTTTACGTCAACGTCAATTCGAGATCTTAGCGCTTTTACTTAGAAAAGTCTTACAAATCAACATGCCCAGCAGCATGGCGCCCGTAAAAATGAGGGCATCGACACTTAAAAGTGCAGAAGCCAGAGCGGGGCCTGGACAATAGCCCGCCAAGCCCCAGCCAGCGCCAAACAGAGCAGCGCCACCGACCAAGGGCATGTCAATCCGGTTCACAGCAGGCTCGTGGTACTGATGGGCGAACAAAGGCGCCGTGGCCAGTTTTTGTGTCCAGGCAAATGCCAGCAGGGTGACACACACCGCACCGCCCATGACAAAGGCCAAGGTGGGGTCCCACATGCCTGGGAAAGGGCCCTTGGTGATGGCTGTGATGTCTAAGAAGCCCAAAACTTTGAGGGGCTGGGTCATGCCAGACAGAACAAGGCCCGCGGCAAAGACCAGTCCAGCAGAAAAGGCCAGGCCCAGTCGACCCGCGCGCAAAGGGTTGGCTTGAACTGCTTCAGTCATGCGGCACCTCGCATCAAGGTGACTGTGACCATGCCGATGGCCATGAACGTACCAACCGCCACCAGTGAGCGCAGGGACAAACGGCCCAAGCCGCAGACGCCGTGGCCACTGGTGCAGCCACTGCCCCACACGGTGCCAATGCCGACCAGCAAGCCTGCTGGGATGAGCAGGTAGAGGGGGCGTGTGGGCAGTGTCGGAATTTCAAGGCCTTGACCCAACAGGCATCCGCCCACGATCAAGCCAGCCAAAAATGCCCAGCGCCAAGTGTCGGGATGGGTGGGGGCTGCCAGCGCCTCCGACGTGATGCTGCTGATGCCGGCAATGCGGCCCAAGCCCCACCACAGCAGCCAGCTGGCCAAGCCAATGAGGATGCCGCCGATGGCAGCAATGAAATAAGGGTGCAAATTGGCAAGCATCAAACAGAGTTCCTGAAATATGTTCTCAAACGGTGGCAAAAGTTATCATAATTTGCACTCACCTTGAAAGAACCGCATGAGCCGCCTAGCTGATCCCGAAAAAAAGAAAGCCCTTTGTGCCCGTTTGGCCCGCATTGAAGGCCAACTTCGTGGCCTCCAAAAGTTGATCGATTCCGATGCCGATTGTGAAAAGATTGCCCAACAAATGGCCGCGTCACGCAAAGCCTTGGACAAAGCCTTTTTCTCCATGGTGGGCTGCATGATTGAACAAGGCGATCAATCGGCAGAGCATGTGGCCGAGATGCTGACCAAGTTTGCGTAAGCGGACTGGTGCGCACATGACTTCTCAAACCCTCCAAATCGTTCAGCTGTTTGATCCTGAGTCCAGCACTTACACCTATGTGGTGTACGACGCGCACAGCTTGGAAGCGGTCATCATCGATCCGGTGGACACGCAACTTGAACGCGATCAAAAAAGCATCCAATCATTGGGTTTGACATTGCGATGGGCGATAGAAACACACGCCCATGCAGACC
Organism: Betaproteobacteria bacterium; assembly: GCA_009928125.1. GTDB lineage: Bacteria > Pseudomonadota > Gammaproteobacteria > Burkholderiales > Burkholderiaceae_C > Limnohabitans_A. Next base: position 92 of record RFVJ01000214.1, on the reverse strand, counting down.
ACATCACCAGTGCCGGCTTGTTAGCCGAGCACTTGGGCGCGCAAACAGCGGCGCCTGAAGCTTGCCAGATTGGTTCTGCGGCGGTGCAGTTG
>RFVJ01000213.1 GCA_009928125.1 Betaproteobacteria bacterium | reverse complement strand
TTTTGGACAAATCGGCGGCCCAATTGATGTTGTGCAATTTGGCACCGTTGGCCATGTGAAACCTGCCCACTGAATCGCCCCAGGGCGTATGGATTAACTGGGTGAGGTAGACAAAACACAAATGCAAAAGTGCTTTTTTCTCATCGTCAGTAGCTTGGTCGGGCTTCCAACCGCTGCTGAGGCGTTTGGACCATTCGCCATTTTTTGAAAGCACTTTCAAAGCCGCTGCAATTCTGCCCTTCTTGTCTTCCAATGTGGCCAAAGAAGCCGAGTCGGCGGCACTGTTCAACCACTGATTGAAACCTGGCACCGGTGAGAGCGTGCAAAAGGTTTTGACACTGGGAATTTCTTGCTGAATTTTCTCGGCAACGCGCTTGATTAAAAAGTTGCCCAGCGAGACACCGCGCAAACCGGGTTGACAGTTGCTGATGGAATAAAAGATGGCGGTCTTGAATTTTTTGGGGTCCAAGGCCTCTGATTTTTTATCGAGCAATGGGCCAACCTGTTGCGAAATAGTAGTGACCAATGATCAAAGGCTCACCTGGCAATTGCGGATGAAAGAAAGCGTAGCAACGCCGATCGGGTTGCAAGCGACGACGCAAATCATCCCAACCATCGATGGCATGCACAGATTCGTGCTGAATGATTTTTTCGAGAAGCAATGCGGGAGACGACCAAGTGATTTCGTGCAGCTCCAAAAAACCTGGGTTGAACCATGAATTCAACAGGTGTTGCATGTCGGCATCCACCGCCCTCAAGCCTGGCCTCGATTTGGCGTGCTCTAGCAAGAGCTCCCGCATGCGCACCACGGTTTGCGTTCCGTCGGGTGCTCTGTTGACGCGGATCATGGATTTTTGATAAGCAATCATTTCGCGAACCACATCGCCAATTGAAATCAAGCCCATCACCTTTTGGCCGTTGACAATGGGCAAATGCCGAATGTGGTTGTCGGTCATGATTTGCATGCATTGGTCAATGGTGTGCTGGGTGTGAATGGTGATGACCTTGGATGTCATGATGTCACTGACCAGCGCATCGCTGCTGCTTTTGCCTTTGAGGGCTACTTTTCGGGCGTAATCTCGTTCGGAGAAGATGCCGACCAAGTGGCTGTCATCGATCACCATCAAGGCACCGATGTTGTGATTTGCCATCAACTCCAATGCCTCACGCACACTTGCATCAGGTCGAACAGCGTAAATTGCACGGTTGCCTTGCTCTAGGAATTGGCCAATGGTTTTCATGGTTGCGCCCTCCACAGTGATTGCCGTCGGTTCAATGTACCGAGTTGCGCGCAGCTTGCAAGCACGGGGAATCCCTGAGTGATGGGAAATGGCGACAACCCCAGCTTATGGGGGGTTCCGTAGCAAATGTCGCACAGGACCCACCGATATTGAGCGTGCGATGGGTGGCACGGTGGCGATTGGCATTCGCGATCGGCTGACTGTGGTCTACATTGAAGCTGCTCGCTCATGGAGCAAACGCATCTATCCGATCGAAGTCGACTCTAACCTCTCCCTGGCGTGTACTGAAGTCGGCCGTGCATTTCTGATGTCATGCAGACAAAGCGAACGAGAAGCCCAGATCAATCAGATTCAAGTCAAAGCACCGCTGGAGTGGCATGCGCATGGCACGCGACTTGTTGAAAATAATTTCCTATGTTCCTTGTTCAATTAGAAACGATACAAATAGGGTATCCCAAACACCTTGACATGGTTATGGGTCTTGGAGTTGTCAACACCACGAAGGGTGTAAGCAAACCTGTGCGCAAGCGCAATCGCAGACAAAATTATTTGATCGCACTGTCACGGGAGGTCGGCACAACTGTATTTAATGTTGATCTGACCCCAATTAAAGATTACTTCACGACACGCTGGATGGTGTTCTGAAAATGCGTCTCGACAGCTTTCTTGATTTTTTTCACATCACGTTGCTTTAAGGCCTGCGCGATCAACTCATGATCTTCAAGTGCACCCCGCCAATTGTCGGGGGTGCTGTTACCGCTGTAGCGCAAACTGCGCATGCGTTTGCTGAGGATGTTGTGCACCATGGTCAGGGATTCGTTGTCGGCCATGTCGACCAGGGCATCGTGAATTTTTTGGTTCAATTCAAAATACTCGGGGCGCTTGCCTTTGGCATACAAGGTTTTCATCTTGTCATGCATGGCCAACACCTGGTCGATTCTTTTTTGTTCGGCTTTGCAAGCCTTTTGCGCCGCAAAGCTCTCAAGCATGCCCATCACCTCCAGCATGTCGGCGGCGTCTTTGGGACTGAAAGTTTTGACCACTGCACCCCGAAGTGGCAATAACTCAACCAAACCCTCCGAGGCCAGCACCTTCAGCGCCTCTCGAATGGGCGTTCGAGAAACCCCCATGTCTCGGCCTATTTCTAATTCTGGCACCCGCTCACCCGGCTTGATGTGGGACTCCACAATCAAGCTTCGCAGGCGTGCCGTCACCTCGGAATGAAGTGACGTTCTAGCGATTGGATCCTGGGTCGCCATCGGCAGGTAGGTTGAAAATGTGAGGGTAAAAACGGATGTTGCTGATTCTACGAGATTCACTATACTGAAATCCATAATTACAGATTACGAATTCAATTCAGAAACATTCATGACCCAACCAACCATCGCTTTGTTCACAGGCGACCCAGCGGGCATCGGCCCTGAACTGGTTCAAAAACTCCTGAACCATTCAACCGCTCAACAAGCCGCCAACATCATTTTGATTGGGCAAAAAAACAGCGTTCAAGCATCCGCCAACGCCACTTGGCATGACTGGTCAGGTCACCATGCTGCCCCATTTCCACCAGCCATTTCCAACGCCAACAATGGGGCTTACATGATTCAAGCACTGGCCGAGGGTGTTGGCTTGGTCAGAGACGGCAAAGCCAACGCCTTTTGCTTTGCTCCCCTGAACAAAAGCGCGCTGCGCATGGGCGGCATGCACCAAGAAGACGAACTGCGATGGTTTGCAGAGTTTCTGAATTACAGAGGTGTGTGCGGCGAGCTCAATGTGCTGCAAGACCTGTGGACATCGCGTGTGACGTCTCACGTCGCCTTGAAAGAGGTGAGCCAACTTCTCAGCAGCCAAAAGATATTTGAGTCGATTGAAATGATTGCCAAGGCTTTAAAAGCTTCTGGCAAATCAAACCCACGCTTGGCAGTTTGCGGGCTTAATCCGCACAACGGTGACAACGGCAACTATGGCGATGAAGAAATCAAAATCATTGCGCCTGGCGTTGAGATGGCCCGCCAAGCGGGCATTCCGGCCGATGGCCCCTTCCCTGCTGACACTGCATTCGTGCGCGCCATTCGCAAAGAGGGTGGTTACGATGGTGTGATCACCATGTACCACGACCAGGGGCAAATTGCCATGAAGTTGATGGGATTTGAGAAAGGCGTC
>RFVJ01000212.1 GCA_009928125.1 Betaproteobacteria bacterium | reverse complement strand
CAACCCTTTGCAGGTGCATTGGCCGACAAGTATGGCCCGCGTCCTGTCTTGCTTTATGGCTTGCTGATCTTGGTTATCGGCTCAGCCCTGACGCCCTTCGTCACCAGCGGCCTCGGCTTGATCTTGACGCTGGGCATTCTCACAGCCATAGGCTCTGGCGCATGCAGCTTTTCAGTTTTACTGGGTGCCGCAGCACAGCGCATGCCCTCAGAGTCACGCGGCGTGGCATCAGGCATCATCAATGCAGGCGGCTCCTTTGGCCAGTTCGTCTTTGCGCCCATCATTCAAAAGCTCATTCAGTGGATGGGGTGGATGGGTTCAATGTGGTCCATGGCCGCTGTGGCTTTGCTGGCCATTCCACTGTTGAATCGCTTAACCAGCGAGACACATGCACCCGCTAAAGCACCCGACCCCGAAGGTGGACTTAAAAAGGCTGTGCAAGACGCCCTGAAATCACCCAGCTATTTGCTTTTGCACCTTGGTTTTTTCACTTGTGGCTTTCACATTGCATTCCTGGTAACGCATTTACCCACTGAAGTGGGTCTGTGCGGCTTGAGTCCAACTGTGGCCAGTTGGTCCTTGGCCATCATTGGACTGGCCAACATTGCCGGCAGTTTGTTCGCAGGCTCTTGCATCAATGCCTATCGCAGCAAATACATTTTGGCCATCATGTACAGCTCGCGTGCCGTTTTCGTGTTGCTGTATCTGCTCGCCCCCAAAACCGAGTGGACCTTTTATGTCTTCGCCGTGGGTCTGGGCTTTACCTGGCTGGCCACGGTACCCCCCACAGCGTCACTGGTGGGCAAACTCTTTGGCGTTCGCTACTTGGCCACGCTGTTCGGTCTGACCTTGCTGTCTCACCAAGTGGGTGGTTTCCTAGGCGCCTATCTTGGCGGCTTGGCCCTCACCCTGAATGGCGACTACCAGTGGATGTGGTACGCCGACATTGCCCTGTCTGCGATGGCCGGCGTGATCAACCTGCCCATCAAAGAAGCCCCCATCGCCAAATTGCAAGCGGCTTAAACGGCTTTAGCGCTGCGGCATGTCTTTGGTAGAGAAGCCCAAGCTGATGGTGGCATCTTCTGGAATGGGTGGCATGGTGTCATGCCATGCTTCCCACTGCGCTTTCATGGCCGCCAATCGATCAGGCTCTTGCTTGGCCAAATTGGCGCGCTCTCGGGCATCTTGAACGATGTTGAACAGATAGTCGGTGCCGTCCACTCGCAAATACTTCCAATCACCGGCGCGCAAAGCACGTTGGCCTCGGTGATTCATGCGCCAGTACCAATGCCTTGAGGCCAGTGCGCAATCCATGGCACCCGAATGCCGCCTTCAGTGAGGTCCATTTTGCCGCCCACCAAGGGCCAGTTGTCGCTGAAACGTTCACCGCCGTTGTCGCTGGTGAACACAATCAAGGTGTTGTCGAGTTGTCCAGCGGCCTTGAGCGCATCCACCACCCAACCAATGCCCTCGTCCATGTGGTGAATCATGCGGTGGTAGGTGTGAATGTTGCCACCTTGCAAATGGAAGATATTGTCTTTGATGCGGTCCGCCACGGCATGGTCATCACGGGTCTCCCAAGGCCAATGGGGCGCCGTGTAGTGCATGCTCAAGAAAAAGGGTTGCTCGGGCGTTGCCGTCATTCGCTTCACAAAGTCGACGGACTTGCGAGAAATCAAATCGGTCAAATAGCCTTCGTGTGGCTGCGTTTCTTCACCCACCCACAAATCATGGTCACCGGTTGAGGCGCAATGTGTGAAGTAGTCGACGCCGCCCGCCATGGGGCCAAAGAATTCGTCATAGCCTGATCGCAAAGGACCAAACGCGGGTGGGTAACCCAAGTGCCACTTGCCAATCAAAGCTGTGCGATAGCCCTGTGCTTTGAGCAAAGATGGCAAGGTGGGATGGCTGGTGGGCAAGCCTAAGGTGGTGCTGGTTTTGGCTTTGCTGTTGATGGGCTCTTCGGCGGCGCCGCGCAAGCGGTATTGGTAGCGGGCGGTCATCAAACCAAACCGCGTGGGTGAACAAACCGGTGAATTGGAATACCCATCGCTGAAGCGAAGCCCATTGGCGGCCAATGCATCAATGACCGGCGAGACTTTGCCGAACTTGGCATCGCGGCCGCCATAGCAACCCAGATCGGCGAAACCCAAATCATCGGCCACGATGAAAATGATGTTCGGACGCTGCATGATTTTTTCCTACTCAAGCAAAAGAGAGATTTTCACACGGTTCTGTCCTCTCATGGTTGTACCCGTTGACAAGGGTTCGCCGCCTTTTAAACTGAATTCAAAAGCGCATTCCCGCGCCCCCGCCTCACTGAACATTGGACCTGCCTTTGGTGGTCGACAACAAGTTGGGGGCCGGCGGCAACATTGGGGTGGAGTACGTCATGAAATCCAAACCCGATGGCTACACCCTTCTGGTCAGCCCGGCCACCATTGCCACCAACGTGGCGGTTTATCGCAAATTGCCCTACGACCTGATCAAAGACCTGCAGGCCATCACCTTGATCGGTCAAACCGGCGTTGTGTTGGTCGTGCACCCTTCCGTCAAAGTCAACAACCTGAAAGAGTTCATCGATTTGATGAAATCCAAAAACGGCGACATGAATTACGGCTCTGCGGGCATGGGCAGTCCGCAGCACTTGCAGGCTGAGTTCTTCAACCAGTTGGTGGGCCTGAAGTCCAATCACATTCCCTACAAGGGTCAAGCGCAAGCCATGAACGATTTGATTGGCGGCCAATTGCAATACATGTTCAGCCCCATTCAAAATGCCTTGCCTCAAATTCAACAAGGCCGCCTGAAAGCTTTGGCGGTGGCTTCTGCAACGCGACACAAAGCCATGCCACAATTGCCTACGCTCAATGAACAAGGCTATCAAGGTGTGGAGCTCACCAATTGGTTTGCGGTCTATGCTCCCATCAACACGCCGCCTGCCGTTGTGAAAAAACTGAACGCTGCTTTCATTCAAGCCGGCAAGGAGTCCAAAATGAAAGAGAAGCTGGACACACTTGGCTTTGAAAGCTTTTTCACAAGCTCTGATGAGGCCACCGATTTCATGCGATCAGAAATTGTTCGCTGGGCCCGGGTGGCGGCTTACGCAGGCATCAAGGCCGAGTGAGTTCCATGGCCATTCAATGGTGATGTTGATGCCCACCTGCTGGGGATGCGCCCCCCGCTGGCATTGAAGGCATGGCGGCGTCCAGCGTCAGATCAAGCTGAAATTTGGCGCCCTTGCTGTCCTGAAACTTCAGCGTGACTGGCACTTTGCTACCTTTCTCTAAAGGCGACTTCAAGTCCATCAACATCACATGAAAGCCACCCGGCTTTAACTCCACCACCTTACCGGCTGGCAAATCCAAAAAGGGAATGGGCGCCATTTTCATGACGTTGCCTTCCATTTTCATTT
>RFVJ01000211.1 GCA_009928125.1 Betaproteobacteria bacterium | reverse complement strand
TTGCTTGGCGCCCGATTACAACCGGTGTCTGATTTCGTTGTCTCGCGGTGGTGCGGATGCCAAAGTGACGCGCGAGTTTGATGTTTCAAAGCGTGAATTTGTCAAAGACGGTTTTGTTCTGCCCGAGGCAAAGTCACGACTGAATTGGGTCGACATTGACACATTGCTGGTGGGGACTGATTTTGGCCCAGGCAGTATGACCCAAAGCGGCTACCCGCGAGTCATCAAGCAATGGAAGAGGGGGTCACCTCTGTCATCCGCTGTTGTTATTTTTGAAGGGCAAGAAAAAGATGTGTCTGCTTTTGCCAGTGTCGACATGACGCCTGGCTTTGAGCGAACCATCTTGGGTCGCTCCACAGATTTCTACAACACTGACATCAATTTATGGGTCCATGGACGCTTGGTCAAAATTGACAAGCCAAGCGATGCAGCATTTTCTTGGCACCGTGAGTGGGCCTTCTTGCATCTCAAGCGTGACATGCAGGTGGCAGATCACACCTACAAAAATGGCAGTTTGTTGGCCATTCAGTTTGATGAGTTGCTGGACGGCAAGCGCAATTACCATGTGCTTTTTGAACCCACTTCTACGCGTTCTTTGTCTCGTGAGGGGTTCAGCACAACGCGTGATCATGTGTTGTTGAATATTTTGGACAACGTCGCTGGGCGAATTGAAGAACTGAGATTCCAAGAGGGGAAGTGGCAACGCCGCGAAGTGAAAGTACCTTTAACCGGTACGCTCAGTGCCAGAGGCCTGCACGATCCCTTTGTGAAGGAAGACCCGCTGGCCCATCATTACGTCATGTCTTATCTGGACTTTCTAACGCCAGCCAGTTTGTATTTGGGCAAAGCTGACAGTGACGAGCGAGAGTTGTTGAAAAGCAATCCAATATTTTTTGATTCACAAGGCATGCGAACAGAGCAGCGCTTTGCAACTTCGAAGGACGGTACCCAAGTGCCCTACTTTGTGGTTTACCCAAAGAACTTCAAATCAGACGGCACCAACCCCACGGTGTTGTATGGCTATGGCGGTTACCAAATTTCCATGGCACCGTTTTACAGTGGCGGATGGGGCACCACGTGGTATCAGCGCGGTGGCGTTTTCGTGGTGGCCAACATCCGTGGTGGTGGCGAGTTTGGCCCGGCATGGCATCAAAGTGCCATCAAGCAAAACAAGCAAAAAAGCTACGATGACTTTGCTGCAGTGGCAGAAGATCTGATCAAGGCGGGCATCACCCAGCCGAAGCTTTTAGGCATCATGGGCGGCAGCAATGGGGGCCTTTTGGTCGGCGCGGTGATGGTGCAACGGCCCGAGTTGTTTGGTGCGGTGGTGTGCAGTGTGCCTTTGTTAGACATGCAGCGTTATCACAGACTTTTGGCAGGTAACAGTTGGATGGCGGAGTATGGCGATCCGGACAAGCCTGAGGAATGGGCTTTCATCAGCAAATACAGTCCTTATCAGAATGTGAAGCAGGGTGTGAAGTATCCCAAGGTGCTCTTTGCAACTTCCACGCGGGATGATAGGGTGCACCCGGGTCATGCGCGCAAGATGGCTGCTCGCATGATCGAGCAAGGTCATGAAGTGCTGTATTACGAAAACATCGAAGGTGGTCATGGCGGGGCTGCTGACAACGCGCAGCGAGCTAATTTGGTGGCGCTAGAAAATACCTTTTTGTGGCAAGCCTTAGGCGGAAAATAATGTTGATCTGACCCCAATTAAGAATTTCCATGCCGATCAAATACGGAACCAATGGCAATGACAACCCTCTAAGAGGGACGTCGGGAAATGATTCGCTGTACGGTTTGGCAGGTGATGACTTTATTCTGACTGAGGATGGTGAAGACTATGTTGAGGCGGGTGACGGCGACGATGAAGTCAACGGCTATGACGGCGTAGGCGGTGCCTACACCTACTATCCTGTGGCTGGTATCAAAACCATACATGGAGGCAACGGCAACGACTTTCTTGTGGGGGGCTCCGCTGGCGATGTTCTTTACGGCGATGAAGGCAATGATCAACTCTACGGCCGGGGTGGCAATGACATTTTGAGTGGTGGTCCTGGTGCCGATTACTTGAATGGCGGCCCTGGTGACGACACCTATTACGTGTCTGACATTCACGATGTGATCGAAGACGTTTCAGGCACTGACACGGCCTATGTGGCCACCAGTTTCGTCAAAATTCCAAGCAGTATCGAAAAAGTCATCTACACAGATGGTGCGCAATCTTTACCGTATTGGGTAGATGCGTTGTTGCCAGACGAAGCTGCTGGCAATGCATTTGAAAGCTTGCTTGGCAGCGCACACACCTATTTCTACACCTTCCCAACATCGTTGCCCACCTACGACACCAATTACAACCACGGACTGGGCTTCAAGCCATTTACAAGTACGCAAATGGCGAGGGCCGAAGCAGCTTTAAGTTATGTGTCTTCTGTGATTGATGTGCATTTTCAGAAGACCTACAACCCTGGCGTTCTCAATACTTTTGTGTTCGCGAACAATGATCAACCCTCCTCCGCAGGTTCTGGTAATTTCCCCAGCGATTACATGATTGGCAGCGATCTGTATTTTGACAACTCATCGCTCAACGCCACCTTTGCTGATCGCACTTACGGCGCCCTAACGCTGATTCATGAATTGGGTCATGGTCTGGGTTTAGAACATCCTTTTTCACACGCGCAGGCGGGCAATAGCAGCGTATCGGATCCGCCTTATCTGACGGGTACAGAGGAGTCCACAGCTTGGACTGTGATGAGCTACAACGACGCTCCGGGGCAGTATTACCTCAGCTTCAGTCCACTTGACATTGCGGCGTTGCAGTACATCTACGGACCCAGCAAAACTTCGCGCACTGGCAATGACACCTACAAAGTGTCTGCGACCGAGCCTAACTTCATTTGGGATGGTGCGGGCGTGGACACCCTCGACGGGGGGTCTTTGAACCAAGGCACAACACTCTATTTGACACCGGGTTATTGGGGTTATGTCGGTAATAACAAAGCCACCAACATCACAGCGGCGGGACAAGTGACCGTGAATTTCGGATCAGCCATTGAAAACCTGACGGGCAGCTCATTTGCTGACAAGTTGTACGGCAACGAACTGGACAACCAAATGTCAGGGGGCATGGGAAATGACTGGTTGGAAGGCTGGGCCGGTGACGACACCTTGGTGGGCGGGCAGGGCGATGATCAGTTGCAAGGCGGTAGCGGAATTGACACTGCGCTATTCAGCGGTGCTTATGCCAGTTACACCTTTGCAAACACTTCAAGCACTTTCACTGTGAAAGACAAGCGCGCCAACGCTGACGGCCTCGATGTCCTGACTTCTGTTGAACGTTTGAAGTTTTCAGACAAGTCTGTGGCCATTGATTTGGATGGCAATGCAGGCATTGTTGTCAAAGTGATTGGGGCAGTGCTTG
>RFVJ01000022.1 GCA_009928125.1 Betaproteobacteria bacterium | reverse complement strand
CGCGAAGCAAAACAAGTTACTGACCGAGGTGGGCAAAGGCACACCGATGGGCAATTTGATGCGCCGTTATTGGCAACCCATTGGTGCGCTGGTTGACCTTGACAACAAGTGGACACGCAGAATCCGACTCCTGGGCGAAGATCTGGTCTTGTTCAAAGACCGACAAGGTCGCTTGGGCTTGATTGCCGAGCAATGCCCGCACCGACGCGCCTCATTTGCCCACGGCATTCCCACACAAGATGGCATTCGTTGCCCCTACCATGGCTGGGAATACAACGCCCAAGGTCAATGCATCAACCAACCCAACGAGCAAGACAAATGCGCGTTCAGGGACAAGGTCAGCACCGACGCCTACCCAGTTGAAGAAATGGGCGGCATGCTGTGGGCATACATGGGTCCTCAGCCCCAACCCTTGCTGCCCCGATGGGATGGGTTTGTGGCCGAAGGCACCATTCGCATCATGGGTCGCACTCTCTTGCCCATCAATTGGCTGCAAATCATGGAAAACTCGCTGGACCCGGTTCACACCGAGTGGTTGCACGGCCATCACTATGAGTTCTTGAAAGAACAAGAAGGCGTGAAAGTGGCCATCAGCGCGCGGCACCTGAAAATCGATTTCAAAGAATTTCAATACGGCATGACCAAGCACCGCTTGTTAGAAGGCCACTCTGAAGACGGCGACGACTGGAAAGTCGGGCATCCCATTGTCTTCCCCAACATGCTGGCCGTTGGCAATGGCGATGAAAAATCCCGCTACTACTCATTTCAAATGCGAGTGCCTGTCGATGACACCCACACCCTGCACCTTTGGTTCAATGCGTATGTCCCGCCCCAAGGTGTGGCGGTGCCCCAGCACCTTTTGGACAAGGTTCACACCTACGAAGTTCCGTACCTCGACGATCAGGGTGAATTCATCGTTGACAATGTGGATGGCCAAGACATGATGGCATGGATCAGCCAGGGGCCGATTGCCGATCGCACGCAAGAAAATCTGGGTGCCACCGACAAAGGTGTGGTGATGTACCGCCGCATGCTCAAACGTGAGATGGAGAAAGTGCAAGCCGGAGCAGCCGCAATCAACGCATTGATTTGCCCAATGAAAAGAAAAAGCACCACAACAGCGACGGCTTTACCAGTTTCATGATGCGGACCCACGCCAAATACGCACCCATCGCCAACGACCTGTCCAAACTGTTCGAACCCCACCTTCACAAGGCGACAACACCATGAACTTGAACGAACTCAAACAGCGCCTGATTGATGCGGGTCACATTTTGGAAAATGCTGGACAAGGCGATCTGACGCGAGGCCATGTGTCCATTCGATCGCCAGAGGACCCCTCCCTCTTCATCATGAAACCGCACAGCCATGGATTCGATGAAATCACACTGGAGAACATTGTGGTGTGCAACTTGGAGGGTGTGAAGATGGAGGGCGGTGGCCGGCGACACAGCGAAGTTTTCATCCATTCGGAAATTTACAAAGCACGTCCGGATGTCAACAGCGTCATTCACACGCATCCCACTTATGCAGTGGCTTTGTCTGCCACAGGTCAAGCACTGGAGCCCATCAGCCAACCTGCGGTGGCTTTCGCCGATGGTCTGCCCTATTTCAGCAGGGCCATCGATTTGGTGCGCAGCCAAGACCTCGGCGCCGCTGTGGCCAGTGCCTTAGGTCAGCACAAGGCCGTCTTGTTGCGCAACCATGGCGCCGCCATTGTGGGCGCCAATGTGGAGGAAGCCACCATATTGGCCATCATGCTAGACAACGCCTGCCAAATCCAATTGGCCACCATGGCAGCTGGCGGCATTGGAGAGAAGTTCACACCAGAGCAGGTGCAAAAATTACACCATGACATCACACGACCCGAGCAATATGTCATCAATTTTGAATACTTAAAAAGGCGAGCGCTTCGTCTATTGAACCGCTGAACCTCAAAACAAGGAGACAACATGCGCTGTGCAAAATTTTCTGTGATGGCCTCTTTGATGTTGACGTTGATGGGACAAGCTTCAGCGCAAGTTGTCGACGCATCCAAACCCATGTCCATCGCCGAATTGGCTGTCTACCAAGGACCCGACAGGCAAGCCAAATTGATGGAAGGCGCCAAGAAGGAATCCGGACTGTCCGTCTACCACGTCTACCCAGCATTGACCAACGTCTTGAATGAGTTTGGCAAAAAGTACAACATCAAGGTGAAATCTTGGCGCGCAGGATCGGAGGCTGTGCTGCAGCGTGTGACCAGTGAAAACCGAGGCAACAAGTTCGATGTCGACATCGTCCAAAACAACGCACCTGAAAACGAAGCCGCCTACCGGGAAAAACTGCTCCAAGAGGTGAAGTCACCTTTTCACAACGACTTGTTGCCGCAGGCCATTCCTGCGCACAAGCAATGGGTTGGCATCACAGTCGACATCTGGACAGCGGCCTACAACACCGACAAGGTCAAAAAAGAAGACTTGCCCAAATCGTACAAAGATTTGCTCGATCCCAAATGGAAAGGCCAACTCGGCATTGAAGGCAACAACCATGCATGGTTTGGCGCTTTGATGGGCAAAATGGGTGAGGAAGAAGGCCAAAAATTGTTTGCCAACATTGCCAGCACCAATGGCATTTCCAATCGCAAAGGCCACTCCTTGCTCACCATGATGGTGTCCTCTGGCGAAGTCCCTTTGGCCCTGACCGTTTACAGCTGGAACCCTGAGCAACTCAAAATCAAAGGGGCGCCGGTCGAGGGCTTGGCATTGCAGCCGCTGATGGCGCAGCCTAGCACCATTGCGATGCTGAAAAAAGCCCCCAACCCTTATACCGCTTTGCTCTTTTATGACTACATGTTGACCGAGGGACAAAAGCAGTTGCATGACTTGAAGTTTGTACCGACCAGCAAAAAGTACGAGCTGCCATTTCCTAAAGTGCCTCTGAACTTCATTGACCCCGCCATGGCATTGGACCAACAAGCCAAGTGGTTCAAAATGTTTGAGGACACGGTCATCAAGCGATCGAAATAACGCTCACCATGGCGACCACAGAAGCTCAACGCCCCTTGCGCATTGCCATGGTTGGACATGGGGCTGCAGCCCAGGCATTCGTCCCTGCTCTGCAAAACAACCCACAATTTGCTTTGGTCGCCATTGTTGAAAACAATGCGCAAGTTCAAGCCAGTGCGAAGGCCTTGGGTGTACCTGTTTTCAGTCAACTTGAAGACTTAAAGCAGATTGCACATTTAGACGGTGTGTACATCGCCACACCCACACCTTGTCATGCCGAGCAATGCATTCAAGCCCTTGCCAATGGCTGGCATGTATTGGTTGAAAAGCCCATGAGCAGCAATGCAGCAGAGGCCTTGCGCATGGTGTCTGCCGCCCAACAGTTTGGCAAAACGATCACCGTCGGACATTCACACAGTTTTGATGCGCCCATTCAAGCCATGAGACGCATCATTCAAAGTGGTGAGTTGGGGGCTGTTCAAATGGTCAACACTTGGTGTTACACAGATTGGGTCTACCGACCCCGAAGACCCGAAGAACTCGACCCCGCCTTGGGTGGCGGTGTCACCTTTCGACAAGGTGCCCATCAAATTGACATCTTGCGTGCGCTGTGCGGCGCCAAAGTCCAAACCGTCAAAGCCAAAGTTTTCAACTCAGACCCTCAGCGACAAACGATCGGTGCACACGCCATCTATTTGGACTTTGAAAACGGTTCGGCGGCAACAGCCATCTACAACGGCTACGCAGGACTCTCCAGCATGGATTGGACGCATCAGGTTTCTGAGTGGGGATTCTTGCAAACCGCAGAACAACGCCCCTGGAAAAGACGGCCTTTGCAGCATGCCACGGCTGAGCAAGAATTGGCCGCCAAACAAGAACGCGCCAAAACCGCCATTCCAGCTTCCGCGCCATGGCAACCCCATTTTGGTTTGACCGTGGTCAGTTGCACATTGGGTGACATGCGCCAAACACCAGAGGGAATTTTGATCGCAACGGCAGACGGTGAACGCGAACTCAAATTACCGCATCACCTCAGTCCACGCGATGGGGTCTTGGAAGAAATTGCAGAGGTTTGGCGAGGCACTGGCCCAGGCTGGCACGACGGCCAATGGGGCTACGAGAACTTGAGAATTTGCGAAGCCGCCATTGCATCGGCACACAGCGGTCGTGAATGGGTGATGACCCCTTAAGCCCAGCTTGACTTGGGCAATGACCAGCCCAACAACTCGGCCAATCGGCAGACCACCCAAAAAGATTCTGCACCATTCACCAAGTCTGGTTGAGCCTGCAATCCGCGCCAACATTTTTCTAGCGCATCATCTTCTGTGATGCCCAATTGAAACTGCTGCGCACTGACAGTGTCCACCAGCATGTTGGCCAAGTCTTCACAAAGCTCATAGCGCTGTGTCAATTCTGCACGGGGCAAACTGGGTTTGTGCTGATGCGGCTTGACGTAAAGCATCATGAACGACGCTGGAATGTCGCTTTGATTTTCCTCGTACATGTCAGGGCGCACATTGCATCATGAAGTGACTCACATGTGGTCGATGATCACTTGACCAAAGCCTGAACAACTGACTTGCGAAGCACCCTCCATGAGGCGCGCAAAATCGTGCGGCACCCGTTTGCTTTGAATGGCCTCTTCCATGGCACGAATGATGAGGTCGGCCGCTTCCGTCCAGCCCATGTACCGCAGCATCATTTCAGCCGACAATATTTCTGAGCCTGGATTGACGTAGTCTTTGCCCGCAAATTTAGAAAGTGCATCGACAGTGGCTTCAAAACAAGCCACGCTGTCGGACAGGTTGGCGCCGGGGGCAATGCCTATGCCGCCCACCTGCGCGGACACCGCGTCCGAGATGTAATCGCCATTCAAATTGAGCGTGGCCACCACCGAGAACTCTTGGGGTCGCATCAAAATTTGTTGCAGGAAGGCATCCATGGCCATGTCTTTGACCGTGATGGTTTTGCCTGTTCGGGGGTGCCTGATGGCACACCGGGGGCCATCGTCGATCAGTTGGGCGCCAAACTCTTCAATCGCCAATTCATAGGCCCAATCGCGAAAGGCACCTTCGGTGTACCGCATGATGCTGCCTTTGTGAACCACCGTGACACTGGGTTGGTCATGGTCGATGGCGTATTGAATGGCCTTGCGAACCAAACGTTGAGAGCCTTCCTTCGAAACAGGTTTGATGCCGATGCCCGATGAACTGGGAAAGCGAATGCTGTGGGCGCCCAATTCTTGCGTCAAATAGGCAATGAGTTTTTGCGCCTCTGGGCTGTTGGCCGCATATTCAATGCCGGCATAAATGTCTTCTGAATTTTCTCTGAAGAGCGTGATGTTGATTTTTTCGGGTTCGCGCACCGGCGAAGGCACGCCTTTGAAATAACGCAAAGGTCGCAAACACACGTACAGGTCCAGCTCTTGGCGCAGCGCCACATTGAGTGAACGGATGTCACCGCTGGCAGGCGGATTGAGCGGGCCTTTGATGGACACCACATGGTCTTTCAGCGCAGCCAGTGTTTCATCGGGCAGGTAAACATCGGGGCCATACAGCGCAAGCGCTTTGTCGCCGGCACTGTGCCGTCGCCCTCAATGAAGGGGATGATGGGATTGGCAGGCACATTCAACGATTTGTCTGCGTTGACTGTGATGGCGGTGCCCTCTGCGGGGATCTGAATGTGTCGGTACATGGAAGGGGTCTCCGTGGTTTCATTCTATCGAGAAATCGGTCACAATCCGTGCTCAGTGCGACTCGCATCGCCCCAAATCACTCCCCCTCACAACAGCCGCAATGAACACCCTGCAACACATCCGACGCATGCTGGCCTGCTGTGCCTTGAGCAGCTTGATCGCAGCCGCCTTGTTGCCTGTCACGGCCAAGGCCCAAGGCGTGCCTCAAACACAACTGCCCAGAATCACATTGAATGCTGGCATGCACCTTCTGCAAGTGCAACTGGCACAAGATTTTGAACAGCGTCAAATCGGATTGATGTGGCGCAAAGAAATGCCACAAAACGAAGGCATGTTGTTCATTTTTGAGCAAGCTGCCGTGCAATGCTTTTGGATGCGCAACACCTACCTGCCGCTCACGGCAGCCTTCGTGGCAGACGACGGCACCATCGTCAATTTGGCCGACATGAAACCCTTGAATGACAGCTCACATTGCTCGCACAAACCCGTTCGGTTTGTCTTGGAAATGAACCAAGGCTGGTTTGCCAAACGCAACATCCAGGCAGGCTACAAACTCACGGGTCCAGTCTTCGGCAAGTAAGGGCCAGGCACCGTCTCACACGCCCCAAACCACGTCAGCCGATTTGTCCTGACACATCTTGAGCATTTTCAGCATCGGCTGACATCGCTGGCGCAAGGACACCATCTTGGGGTCTGGCAATCCTTCTGACTCCTCCAGCGCAATGGCTTGCTGCAAAGCATCCATGGCCGCTTGAATTTGAGTTGACAAGAAAATGCCCTTCACCTGGTCTTCGCGGCCCATGATTTTCAGCAAGCGCTTGGCATCGGGCTCGAGCATGATGAGGTCACCCGTGACTTTGGATTTGAATTTGTAAAGCATGACAGCGCGTCCTTGAGCAGGTTCAACCTTGGGCGAAAATCTCACCAGAAATAAATATATAGTACACCGCATGAACCTCCAAGATCGTTTCCTGATGGCCGGTGTCATGGGCTGGCCCGTGATGCACTCACGTTCTCCCTTGATGCACAACCACTGGTTTGCCCAAGAAAAGCTCAAGGGCGTTTATGTGCCTTTGGCCATCCAACCCGAGCATTTGGAGCGTGCTTTGCGCAGCTTGCATGGCCTCGGGTTTTCTGGCTGCAACTTGACCATTCCCCACAAACAGCAAGCCCTGAAGATCGTCGATGAGATTGATCCCGTGGCGCTCAAAATGGGGGCCATCAGTTGTGTGGCAGTCAAAGAAGACGGTCGCTTGATCGGCAGCAACAACGATGCGGCTGGCTTCATTCGCAATGTCAAAGAATTTCAGCCAGACTGGAAAGCCAGCAGTGGCCCCATTGTGGTGATTGGCGCGGGTGGAGGCTCGCGCGCGGTTTGCCAAGGCTTGATTCAAGAAGGCGCCACCGACATCCGCTTGGTCAACCGTCACTTCGAACGCGCGCAAATTGTCCAATCAGAGTTGGGCGGCGCCATTCAAGCGCATGCGTGGGCAGACCGTGCCGACCTGATGGCCGGTGCCAGCATGGTGGTCAATACCACCAGCCAAGGCATGGTGGGACAATCGCCTTTGGACATTCAACTCGACAAATTACCGGTGAATGCCTTGGTCACAGACATCGTCTACACACCGCTTGAAACACCGTTTTTGGCACAAGCCAGATTGCGCGGCAACCGCACCTTGAATGGCCTGGGCATGCTGTTGCATCAAGGCCCTTTGGGCTGGAAAGCTTGGTTTGGCATCGAGCCCCAAGTCACCCCTGCGTTGCGCCAATTACTTGAGCAAAGTTTGAACTGAATCAAACTGCTGTGGTCACCATCAGCCCAATTTGGCTTTGAAGTGATCCCAGCATCTCTGAAACAACGCGTCGTTCCAAAGTTTTTCTCGGCACATTTGAATTTCGTGCTCGCTGAATGAATACGGCGTTCCCAATTGCATCGCCATGTACTGACGGTGCGCATTCTCTTCCATGTAACTGGCCAAGACAAAAGCTTCGCGAATGCTTTGACCCACTGTGACAGCGCCGTGTGACTTCATCAATGCGGCAGGTCGGTCGCCCAAAGTGGCTGCCAAGCGATCGGCCATCGGCTTGTTGTTGATGGAATTGGGAGAGTCCAACAAAGGCACGGGATAGACCAACGCGCCTTGGCCGTAAACAGGCAAATACGGTTGCCCGGCCATGGTGAGGTACGTAGACCACTTGGGGTGCGCGTGGACAACCGCTTGAAGGTCGGGTCGTGCGCGGTAGATGTGGTACAGATGTCGTCGACTGTCAATTGACTTCTTTGGCAAGAGCCGATGTTGATCAACATTTGGTTGTTGGGCAAGCGAATGCTGGCATGGCCGTTGTAGTCAATGATGTCTTGCGACTCCAGCATCCGAATGCAATCCACCAGTTGCTGCTTCAATTCAAGTGTATCAGTCATGGTTCCGTGCTCTAGCTTTTCCAGTATCAACCTGTCCGTGAAGGGCTTGTGCTCAAATCACCACTTTGGTCATCATGCCTTGAGGGAAAATTTCTTCCGGTGTGAATTCGCGATGGGCAATGCCTTGTTGGAAGGTGTACTTGGCCATCAACTCCCATGTCGGACGATTCTCTTCAATGCCATACGGAAAGGTATCGCCTTCAAACTTGTCGCGCATCTTGCGCGCATAGGTGGCCAACCATGGCAAAGGATAACGTGAGACCGCAGGGTCCATCAGGCGCTCAATGCTACGGCGCTTGGATTCCAAGAAGGCATTGAACAAATTGCGTGGCACCCAAGGATGTTCTTCCACCACACTTTTCTTCATGGCAATGATGTGCATGATGGGCCAGACTTTGGTTTTGGCAAAGTACTCGTCTTCCATGTCCAAGAAGTCAGGGAACCTGCTTGATACCATTTGACGTCCTGCAATTTCACGCCCATGTCGTTGTGCAACCAACCGCGCATGTAAACCGCTGCGGAATGGGCCCATTCAGGTGAGCCCACTTTTTTGCCAATCAAATCTTTGACCGACTTGATGCCTGATTTTTTGTTCACATAAAAAGAGCTGAACCGAAACAAGCGTGAGCACACGATGGGCAAACCAATGATGTCGCTGTCGGGGCGTGTCACTTGCGTCGTGAATTTGGCAAACGACAGTTCCGATATGTCGAATTCACGGTTGGCTGTGAAACGTGCAAAGCACTCATGGTGACCCAAGTTCAACCAATTCAGATCAATGCCTTCGGGTTTGACAAAACCCATGCGAATGTCGCGAAAATGATCGTAATCGGTGGTTGCAATCGACAGGTTCAGCAAAGACATACAGAGGCTCTCTACGGATGGAAATGACACTGTTCAGTTTATCTGAAGCCGTCTGCTGACATGTGAGGGGCAGGCACAAGCGAAGCGCAACAGACCTAGCGCACATCACCTGCCATGTTGTGCGCCAGGGCTTGCCAGCCCATCAAGTCTTGGCACTTAAGTGAAAGTGCTCAGCACTTGCGAGTTGCCAATATTGGGCGAACAGGCCTTCAGGCACGACACCTTGGTTCAAAGCACCCTCTGGTACGCTGGGCATCAACTCGGCCAAATTTTGGATTTCGTGCTCGCTGACTCTGCGCATGATGTGACGCAATTGCAACTCGGAGGGCCCTTTGAGGCCCGTGGCTTGCAACATCTCACGAACAGACTCTAGCGTTTGTAAGTGAAAATTTCTCACGCGATCGGCTTTGCTGGGCACCACCAGCGCCACTTGTCGATGCGGATCCTGGGTGGTCACCCCCGTGGGGCAATTGCCAGTGTGGCATGTTTGAGCCTGAATGCAGCCCAAAGCAAACATGAACCCTCTGGCGCTGTTGCACCAATCTGCCCCCATCGCCAAAGTTCGAATGACATCAAAGCCACTGATGATTTTGCCGCTGGCCCCTAAGCGAATGTGCTGACGCAAATTCAATCCCACCAAGGTGTTGTGAACCAAGCGCAAACCTTCAATCATGGGCATGCCCATGTGGTCTGTGAACTCCACGGGTGCCGCGCCTGTCCCGCCCTCAGCACCGTCCACCACAATGAAGTCGGGGTAAATGCCCGATTGCTGCATGGCTTTGGCAATCCCAAACCATTCCCATGGGTGGCCAATGCACAGTTTGAAACCGACAGGTTTGCCCCCACTGAGTTCCCGCAAGGTTTGCACAAACTTCATCAATCCAAGGGGCGAGTCAAAACTGCTGTGCCCTGCAGGCGACACGCAATCCACACCCACGGGCACGCCCCTGGCCTCTGCAATTTCTGGCGTGACCTTCGGGCCAGGCAAAACGCCCCCGTGCCCCGGCTTGGCGCCTTGGCTCAGCTTGATCTCAATCATTTTGACTTGCGGTGATTGCGCGTTCGTGGTGAAACGCTCCGGGCTGAAGGTGCCGTCATCATGGCGGCAACCAAAGTAACCTGAACCAATTTCCCAAATCAAATCACCGCCATGCTCGCGGTGGTATCGCGAAATTGAACCCTCACCCGTGTCATGCGCAAAACCACCCTTCTTGGCACCCAAATTCAAAGCCATGATGGCATTGGCACTGAGTGCGCCAAAGCTCATGGCAGACACATTGAACAAACTGATGTCATAGGGTTGGGTGCATTGAGCGCCACCCACATGCACCCTGAAATCGTGCGACGCAATCACCGAAGGGTTGATGGAATGGGTGAGCCACTCATAACCTGCTTCGCGGACATTCATTTGCGTGCCAAAGGGTCGCTTATCGGATTCACCCTTGGCCCTGGCATAGACCAGGGATCGCTGAGAACGAGAAAACGGGACAGCCTCGCCATCGCCTTCAATGAAGTATTGGCGCAACTCAGGTCGAATGAATTCCAACAAGAAGCGAAAGTGTCCAATGATGGGATAGTTACGCAAGATGGCATGGCGGGTTTGCTGCAGATCGTGAATGCCGACCCCAACCAACACCGTCAGCAACAGCACCCAAGCCAAACTGGCCTGCCCCACCACCAACTGAAGCGCAGACAAAACCCAAAGGGCCACCACGGCAAAAAAAGCCAAATACCGTACAGGGACGCGCTGATCAATCCAATTCAACATCGATAAGTCTCCAGGTGACAGCCAACAATCACAAAGCCCTTGAAAAAGGGCTTGCAAATCAATCGTTCAAATGACAAGCGGCTTGGTGCATGAAGCCCACCGTTTTCAATTGAGGTTCTTCTATTTTGCAACGCTCGGTTGCCTTGGGGCAACGGGGATGGAAGTGGCAACCTGTAGGCCGATTGACGGGATTGGGAACATCGCCCGTCAACACAATGCGTTTCTTCTTGGCCCTTGGGTCTGGAATGGGCACAGCCGACAACAAAGCTTCGGTGTAGGGATGTTTGGGCTGGGTGTACAACTCGCGCGAGGTGGCAATCTCCACAACGCGACCCAAGTACATCACAGCCACGCGGTTGCTGATGTGCTCCACCACAGACAGATCGTGCGCAATGAACAAATACGTCAGGCCCATCTTGGCTTGCAAGTCTTCCAGCAAGTTGATGACTTGCGCTTGAATGGACACATCCAAAGCTGAAACAGGCTCATCGCACACGATCAGCTTGGGTGATACAGCCAAGGCACGGGCAATGCCAATGCGCTGGCGTTGGCCACCTGAGAACTCGTGCGGAAAACGCTTCATGTGGTCGGCATTCAAGCCCACCGTCTCCAGCAAGGAGACAATGCGCGCCCGATAGTCGTCAGGCGTCTGAGTGAGTTTGTGAATCGTCAAGGCCTCGCCAATGATGGCTTCAACGGTCATGCGGGGGTTCAAAGACGCAAAGGGGTCTTGAAAAATAATCTGCATGTCGCGGCGAATCTCGCGCAGCGCATCGCTGTCCATGGTACTGACATTCTGACCATTGAACTTGACTTCACCGGCACTGGGTTCGATCAAACGCAAAATGCATCGGCCGGTGGTGGACTTGCCGCAACCCGACTCGCCCACCATGCCCAATGTTTCGCCTGCATCGATGTGAAAACTGACACCATCGACTGCATGAACGCGATCCACCTCGCGGCCAAAAATTCCGCCTTTGATGGGGAAGTGTTTGGTCAAACCTTTGACTTCGAGCAAAGGCGTTGAACGTGTCGACAGGGGCGTTTGATCTGACATGGGATTTAAAGTGAGAAGTGGCAAGCCACTTTGTGACCTGTTGCAATCTCTCGCAACGCCGGCATTTCTTGGGTGCATCGGTCACTGGCGTGTTGGCAGCGCGGTGCAAAACGGCAACCTTGGGGCGGGTTGATCAATTTGGGAACAGTGCCAGGAATGGCTTCCAACCTTTGCTTTTGCGCACTGTCAAAATCGATGCGCGGAATGGAGCGAATCAAACCCTGGGTGTAAGGGTGCGCCGGTGACGCAAACAAGTGCTCGACGGTGGCCTCTTCCACCACCCGACCCGCATACATCACCACCACGCGTTGGGCCGTTTCGGCCACCACACCCATGGCATGGGTGATCAGCATGATCGACATGCCCATCTGCGATTTGAGATCGTTCAACAAATCGAGAATCTGCGCTTGAATGGTCACGTCCAAGGCGGTGGTGGGTTCATCGGCGATGAGCAGTTTGGGCTTGCAAGCCAAGGCCATGGCAATCATCACGCGTTGTCGCATGCCACCCGAAAACTGGTGCGGATAGTCGTTGACACGCTGCTCGGGTTTGGGAATGTTGACCAAACGCAGCATGTCAGTGGCTTGCGCCAGGGCTTGTTTGGGCGTGAGACCTTCGTGCAAACGCAAAGATTCGGCAATTTGCTCACCTACGCTCAACACGGGGTTGAGGGAGGTCATGGGCTCTTGAAAGATCATGGCAATCTCTTTGGCACGCAAACTGCGCATGGCTTGCGCGTCGGCTTGCACCAGGTCTTGCCCTTCAAACCAAATCTGGCCATTGGCAATGCGGCCAGGCGGCATGGCCAGCAACTTCATGATGGTCATGGCTGTGACGCTTTTACCGCAACCTGACTCACCCACCACACCCAAAGTTTCGCTGCGGTCGATGTGAAAATTCACGCCATCGACTGCATGCAAGACACCATCGTCGGTGTCAAAGTGCACCTTCAGGTCTTGAATTCTCAACAAGGGGTTGGACATTCATGAACCTCTTTACAGCACACGGCGTGGATCATAAGCATCGCGCAAACCGTCGCCTATGTAGTTGATGGTAAGCACGGTGATGAAAATCAACGCGCCAGGAAACAAGGCCCAATGAACGGCAACGTCCATGTGGTCTTTGGCATCAAACAAGATGCGTCCCCATGTGGGAATGTCGGGCGGGAAACCCAGACCCAAAAACGACAAGGTGGATTCGGCAATGATGGCCGCTGCCACATCGATGGTGGCAGCCACAATGACCGGCCCCATGGCATTGGGCAAAATATGGACGGTGACTTGACGCCATTTGCTGGCACCCAAGGCGCGGGCGGCCTCCACGAACTCTTTTTCACGCAAACTGAGAAACTGCGCTCGAACCAAACGCGCCACAGGCATCCAACGCAAGCCGCCAATCACGGCCACCACCAAGATGAACACACCGGCTTCTGGACCGATCAATTTTTTCAAGGTGTCGTTGAACAGGTAAAAAATCAGCAGCAGCAAGGGCAATTGTGGCAAAGACAAGAACAGGTCGGTGACCCACATGAGGAACACATCGACGGGTCCTTTGGACATCCCTGCTACAGCGCCCACCACCACCCCCACGCTGATGGCAATCAGCATGGCAGCCAAGCCAACCGCCAAAGAGATGCGGCCACCGTACAGAATTCTCGCCAACAAATCTTGGCCCAAATCATCGGTGCCCAAAGGATGCGCCCATGAGGGGCCTTGCATGCGTGCGCCAAAATCAATTTCATTGATGGGCACACGCCACAACCAAGGTCCTAACACCACGGCCAACACAATGATGCTGAGCACCACGGTGCACAGCACAGCCAATTTGTGGCGCTTGAAACGACGCCAAGCTTCTTTGCCTGGCGAGTGCGCTGCTGCTTTGGCCCCTTGGGCCTTGGCGTCAGCTGAAGGAGATGCGAGGGTCGAGCCAGCCATACAAAATATCTGCCAAAAGATTACACGCAATCACCAAGGTGGAGAAAACAAAGGTCACCGCCATGACAACAGGCGTGTCATTGGCCAACATCGAACTGATGATGAGTGAACCGATGCCAGGAATTCGGAAAATTTGTTCCGTGACAATGGCACCGCCAAAAATGGCAGGCATCTGCAACGCAACCAAAGTGACCACGGGGATCAGTGCGTTGCGTAACACATGTTTGGTGATCACCACTTTTTCAGCCAAGCCTTTGGAGCGCGCTGTGGTGACGTAATCCAAACGAATCACATCCAGCACGGCAGAACGAACATAGCGCGTCCATGCACCTGCTTGAAACAAGCCCAGGACAGTCACAGGCATCAGCATTTGCTTGAAATGCTCCCAGTAAAAACTGAAGCCTGTTGCTGAAATGTCTGCACGGTAGACAAAGGGCAGCCAGTCCAAGTGGATGCTGAAAAACAAGATCAGCAAAATACCTGTGAAGAAAGTTGGCAAGGAAAAACCAATGAACGCCAAGGTGCTGGCAATTTGGTCAAACAATGAATAAGGCCTTGTGGCCGCATACACCCCCACCGGAATGGCAATGCACAAGGCCAACAATTGCGACGAACCAATCACCAACAAGGTGACAGGAATGCGCTGCAAAATGAGGGTCTCGACATTGATCCGGCTGATGAACGAGTAGCCCCAGTCGCCTTGGAGCATGGCCGTGAGCCAGTTCCAATAACGAACCAAGAGCGGATCGTTCAGGCCAAATTTTTCACGCAAGGCCATGGCCACTTCAGGCGGAATGTTGGGGTTGGACACCAACTCCGAAAAAGGGTCCCCTGGCGCCATGGCCAAAACGGTGAACAAGACCAAACTGATGCCCAGCAAACTGGGCACGGCGATCATCAATCGCCGCAGAATGTAACGGAACATAAAGCCTGACTTAAGAGGTCTTGTACCAGTCTTTCAACAACCACAGGTCATTGTCCCAGCCTGAAAGTGGCGCCACGAGGTTATTGACAATTCCGGCGGTTCGGGGACGGTAAATCAAGGGAATGATGGCAATGTCGTTGACAGGCATGTCGTTCATTTTGACAAACATGGCCGCACGTTTGACAGGGTCCATTTCGGATTGAGCAGCCAGGTAAGTTTTGTCGTACTCGGGGTTGTTGTAGCGGGTTGAATTTCTGCCCAGCCACTTGTTGGCCTTGGTGGCAAACTCACTGCTGAGGTACTGGTTCATGAACACTTCCGGATCGGGCTGTGGCATGGTGGTGGTGAACATCTGAATGTCCGCAAAGAACTTGGTGTACGTGTCGGGGTTGGCAGGATCGGACGAGAAGTACACCGAAGCGGGCACCGATTTCAACTCCATGTCAATGCCGGCTTTTTGCGCAGCTTGCTTGATGATCTGCTGCGTTTTTTGGCGAGGACCATTGATGGAAGTTTGGAACACAAACTTCAATTTCTTGCCACCCTTTTCACGAATGCCATCGGCGCCTTTTTTCCACCCAGCAGCCTCTAGCACCTGATTGGCTTTGTCCACATTGAACTCGTACTTGGTATTTTTTGACACAAAACGCTGTGGATTGTTCAAAAAGTTGGATGTGGCAATGCCTGTGCGGCCGTAGATGTATTTTTGAACACCTTCGCGGTCCACGACCAAGCTGATGGCCTGACGAACAGCCATTTCAGACAAGATGGGGTGCTTGGATTTGGGGTGCGCGCGCTCGCCCTCGGTTTCTGTCCAAGGATCGGCCATGTTCAGTTGAATGAACTCAATGTTGCCACCAGGAACGATGTTGGTCCTTCCTTTGCCACCTTGTTCCAAGCGCAAGAGCAATTCGTCTTCCACTTGCAAATTCCAAGCGTAGTCGTACTCGCCGGTTTGCAAAACCGCACGGGCTGCAGAAACGGCATCACCGCCGCCCTTCATCTCGATGCTGTCGAAATAAGGACGGTTGGGTTCGTGGTAGTTGGTGTTGATGACACCTCGCAGCATGTCACCGGGTTTGAAATCGGTGAACTTGTAAGGGCCGGTGCCCACAGGCTTGAGGTTGCCTGGCGCGTCGCGTGATGTGGCACCTTTGTAATTTTCAAAGATGTGCTTGGGAATGATCATGCCCGCGGCGCTGACCAAAGGATCTGCCCAAAATGGCGAAGCTTTTTGGTATTCCACTTTGACGGTGTGTGAATCCACCTTGGTGACCTTGACGTCCTTGTAAGAGCCGTTGGTGTATGCCGACGTTGCAGGATCAGCAGCGTAGGCAGCGGTGAAGACCACGTCATCGGCCGTGAAGGGCTTGCCGTCGTGCCACTGAACGTTCTTTTTGAGTTTCCAAGTGATGGTTTTGCCGTCTTTGGACACACCACCGTTGGCCGCATTGGGCACTTCGGCTGCCAAGATGGGCACCATGTTGCCATCGTGATCCCAAGCCCCCAAGGGCTCGTAAAAAATTCGAGAGCCTTCTTGGTCTTTGGTGCCGCTGGCAAAGTGAGGTTGCAGCAAAGTGGCGCCTTGCCACCACAGCAACTTCAAGGGACCGCCGCCACCGCGCTTGGTGGGTTTGTAATTCGACGCGGTTTGGGCTTGCGCCAAGCCAGAGGTCAAGAGCATTTGAGCGGCCATCGGCACGGTCAAACCCACGCCCACCATGTGGCGAATGAATTGCTTGCGGGTTACAGAATTGTCTCGGACCTGCTCGATCAGACCCCGAATTTCGCTCTCGTTCATCTTGCTCTCCTGAAAAATGAGATGTTTAACAACATGTCGCACACTAACTCTAATCCATAAATTCAACATTAGGGTTTTGCTTTAGACGGAATCGACATAAACTCATTTCTTTCCCACAAAGGATTGACATGGCCATCAAAAAAAGATCAGTTCAACTGCCCAGCATGACGCCCGGCACGCATCGCACTGTTTCTGTGCTCAGCTTTGGCAAATCGGGTGCACGCCCCAAGGTTTACATGCAAGCTGCCATTCACGCCAATGAGATGCCAGGCACCATGGCACTTCACCATTTGATGCCCATGCTGGCCGAAGCCGACAAGAAGGGTTTGATCCAAGGTGAAATCATTTTGGTGCCCACCGTCAATCCGATTGGACAGTCCCAATTGGTAGGCAATTCGCATGCCGGCCGCTACAACCACCTCAGCAACGAAAACTTCAACCGCAATTGGATTGATGTCTCGGAAGGCGTGGCCGAAAAAGTTTGGTTGAAATGCAAAAACTCAGCACCGATGCCGACTATGTGCTGGATTTGCACTGCGACATCTACGCGGCATTGCATTTGTTCACTGCACGCAATGACTGGGTCAAAGACCGCCACGGCCCCTTGGGCAATCAAGGTGCCGTGCAAGCTTTGGCGGCCGACTTGGGCGTGGAAGCCACCATGTACAACGACCCCTACCCCAGCACCCTCACCTTCTCTGGCGTCAACAGTGCCCTGTGGGCGCGTTTGCAAGACAAGTTCCCCGATGCCGCCATTCCGCAAGCCTGCATGTCGGTCACTCTAGAGATGCGCAGCCAACACGATGTCAGCGACGCTTTAGGCAAATCCGACGCGTCCAATTTATACCGTTGGTTGGTTCGCCAAGGGGTGGTGGGCGGCAAAGCAGCGCCTCTGAAAAAAATGAAATCAGCACCAGCACCCATCAGCGGCATGGACGTGGGCTACAGCACCGGCACTGGCTTCTTGGTGTTCCATGTCAAACCGGGCGCCAAAGTTAAAAAGGGTCAACCCATTTGCGATGTGATCGACCCCGCCAACCCCCAGGGCCCCAAAGCTCGAACCACTTACAAGAGTGCCACCGACGGCATTGTGTTCTCGCGTCGCTTGGATGGCTACCTGTCATGGCCAGGCCAAGTGATGTACCGCATCTCAGGACCCAAGCCCCTGGCACATCGCATTGGCATGTCGGGCTTGGACGATTGAAGGCTTAGATTTTGCCGAGGTAATCGGCCTTGCCAATTTCAACACCGCTGGCGCGCAGCATGCTGTAGGTGGTGGTGGTGTGAAAGTACAAATTGGGCAAGCCATGGCCCAACAAGAACTGCATGCCCTTGTAGTGCGTCTCTTTGTCGCCGCGCTTCACGATGATGTCTTTGTCTTCGGTCCCGTCGATCTGCTCGGGCTTGAAGGTCTCTAAGAAGGCAATCGTTTTGGCAATGCGCGCTTGCAAATCCTTCAAGTCTTTCTCGGTGTCTTCATGCGCAGGAATGTCAACACCGGCCAGTCGTGCCACCAAGCCTTTGCAGACATCACAGGCAATTTGAACTTGTCGGCTGAGGGGGAACATGTCGGGGTAAAGGCGCATCGTGGCAAACACCACGGGGTCAATTTTTTTGGCTTCTGCATGGGCTTGGGCTTTGCCCAAAATGTGGGACAAGTTGGTCAAGCCATTGATCAAACGTGGCACGCTGGCTTGGTACATTGAAATCGTCATAGAGTCTCCGTTGAAAAATATGAAATGGCATTCACTGGAACTGCACTGCTTGGCTGATCTGCTCAGGCAGCATCTAAAAATCGCTCAACAAGGCGGGTCCAATAAGCCGCCCCATAAGACAAGTTTTGATCATTGAAGTCGTATTTGGGGTTGTGCAGCAAAGCGCTGTCGGTGCCATTGCCCAAGCGCAAAAAGCAACCGGGTTTGTGTTGCAAATAATACGCAAAATCTTCACTGCCAGTCACAGGGCCAAAGGGTGAAACCACCTTGTCTTCCCCCACCAACTCCACTGCAACTTGACGCGCAAATTCCGTCTCGGCCACTGAGTTGATGACCACGGGATAGCCGCGCTCGTAAATGATCTCCACCTCCCCGCCAAACGAAGCCACTTGCGCGGTGACCAGGTCTTTGATGCGTTGTTCCAAGCGCTCGCGAACTTCAGGGCTGAAGGACCGAATGCTCATCGACAAACTGGCGGTATCGGGAATGACGTTGGAGACACTGCCTGCATGCGCCGTGCCGATGGTCATGAAGGCGCCAGCGCCAAACATGAAGGTGCCCACTTCCACGCCAGGATGGTTGTGGATGCCAAAGATGGCATCGCAAGGAAAGCGCTCAAACAAGCCGTCCGCAATCATTTGCTGAGCGCCACTGTCCTTGCCCGCTTCTTCAGCGGGTTGAAACACCAAGTGCACCGTGCCTTTGAAATTTTTGGTTTTGGCCAACTGCTGCGCAGCGCCCAACAGCATCGCCGTGTGGCCGTCGTGGCCACAAGCATGCATGGTCCCTGCGTGTTCGCTGGCATATGGCTTTTGCGTTTCTTCTTGGATGGGCAAGGCATCCATGTCGGCGCGCAAAGCAATCGCCTTGCCTTCGCCGTTGTTCAATGTGGCAACCAAGCCGTGGCCGCCCACATGGCGGGTGACCTGATAGCCCCACCCCTCCAAGCGATCTGCCACCCATTGCGCGGTTGATTTTTCTTGAAAAGACAGTTCGGGAAAGCGGTGCAAATGTCGGCGCGCCTCACTCAATGATTCTTGAGCGCCCAACAAATCTGACAGTTTGCAAAAACAATCGTAACGAGCGTTCATCGTGGTGTCCTTTGAGCGGTTCAAGCCTTGGAGGCAACGAAAGG
>RFVJ01000210.1 GCA_009928125.1 Betaproteobacteria bacterium | reverse complement strand
CACAGGATTGACAGCCCACTCGGGCGTCAATGGGATTCGCCAGCCATTCGATCCCCAAAAGTTTTGTGCTGTTGGCACCTGTAAGTTGGTCGCTGTAATGCCATTCATCATGGCGTGTGAAGGCAGACCCTTCGAGCTGACATACGCATACTGCGCATCACAATTGACACTGACGGGTACTTGTGCGCTGGCTTGAATTGAATTTCTCACCCACAGACATGCGCTGGAGGCGCCTGTTGAAGCACTTGTTCTTGAATAACCCGCCTCCAGCGTGGCTTGCCCCAAAATGCCGTTTGCCATCAAATTCAGCAATTCAACGCCCGTCACAGTGCTGGTCGTTGTTTTGAGAGGTGTTGGATAGGACAGCGCATACAAAGTGAATTTGTATTTCTTCAAACCAGGGCCTTGGGAGCAAGGCGGCTGGTACGCCAATGTGGGGCCATCACTGCCTGCGCCATAGGTACCTACCAACACAGAGTTTTTGGGAAGCCCTGTCAATGAAGCGGACAGGTTGTAATTGACCCAGTTGTATTTCAACGTGCCGTCGCCAGGGTCAGTGCTCATCAACAAGGCAAATGATTTGGTACCCACGGGCGCATTTCGCCAAGTCAAAGATGGACTCGAACCAGATCCGTCACAGGTCACATCCGCAGAGAGAAGTCCGTCAGAACCCACTTCCGAACTGCTCAGTACAAATGCACTGCCCACCACTGGATCGGGTGTCGTGGGTGTCGTGGGTGTCGTGGGTGTCGTGGGTGTCGTGGGTGTTGTAGTTTGAGAGATTTCAGCAGTACCACCGCCGCCACAGGCAGAGACCAGAGCACTCAACAAAATGGCACCCAAATTGGCACGCAACAAAGCTTGGCGTTTCATAGCGTCCCCATCGAAGAATGTCCTGAGGCGCTTGATTCTGAAGCTTTTGAGTCATTGACATTTCTAGCCAGGCCTTTGCCAACTTGTCTTCAAAATCAAGTCGATGAACGGGTTCTGCATCCAACTGCATCAGATTGCGAACGGCCTGTTTTTCAATTTCTTCTTGCATCATCATCTTTCTGTCAATTTTTCACGCAATGCATTTTTTGCCCGCCAGAGCAATTGATCAACTGCATTTTTTTTCAGCGCCATGACTTGCCCAATGTCAACGGCAGTCATGTCATGAAATGCCCATAAAACCAAAGCCATGCGTTGCTTGCTTGACAGCGTTTCCAACGCTTGATGAACAATTTCTTGGTGGAGACGAAGATCAATCTGGAAATCAGCCATCACTTCATCCCTTGCTTCCAACGTGTCAATGTCTTCGTGGCTTCTGTTGTGTCGAATGAAGGCATGGCATTCACGCATCACAATCTTGTTAAAGTAAGTTTTGAGAGATGACTGACCTTCAAATTGTTCTGCCGAACGCCAAAGTTGGTACACAGCCTCTTGCACGACCTCCTCAGCAGCATCTTGGCTTCTTAAAATTCGCCAAGCCATTGCGTGCGCAGGTTTGATCAAGAGGCTCATCAAACGCCTGGCGGCCGCTGCATCGCCCTGCTTCGAAAGGCGTAGCAGGTCCTTTTCTGCCTTCCAAGACGAGACTTCATTCATAAAAGTTCATGCCATGCATGTCGTGGCCCTCAAGGCCAATGCTTCCTCTCTTCAGGTGACATGAATTCGAGCAGCATCTCTCTGCGTCGCTTCAATTCTTTGCGCTCTGCATCTGGCAACGATGTGATGTAGTTGCGAGCCTCTTGCTTCACTTGCTTTTTTTGCTCATCCGTCAGCTTTTTCCATTGCGACTTGAACTTTTCACTCAGGTCACGACGTTCCTCAGGGGACAACTTCTTGATCGCTTCCAAAGACTTGTCAAAGTACATCGATCGCTCAGCAGGACTTGCCTCCCTCAATTTGGCATGAAGCTGCTTGGTATGAGCCATGCGCTGATCGAAGGTGTAATTGACTGATTCGCGAGGATCGACGGGGTCTGGAACTGCGCCTTGCGCAACCGAACCGCCAAGCAAGGTTAGAACAAGTAAAAAGTATGGCATCCACCGTTTCATAAGTCTCCCCACTGAATTGCTCAGGTGTTTCAAGCTTAGAGGCTCGAGGTGCTTAAAAACTTACGCGGCTGGAAAAATTCAATGCATCAGCCCCTTGGGTGGTGCTGCGCATGCAAGTTCTTCAAGCGCTCCCGCGCCACATGGGTGTAGATGGTGGTGGTCGATATATCGGCATGCCCCAACAGCACCTGAACCGACCTTAAATCGGCGCCGTGGTTCAGCAAATGGGTGGCAAAGGCGTGGCGCAAGGTGTGCGGCGACAAAGGGGCCGTGATGCCAGCAATGACGGCATACTTTTTGATCAAGCCCCAAAACATGATGCGTGACATGGCAGTGCCAGCCTTGGGGCCACTGGCCGTCACAAACAAATCTTCGGTTTGCCTGGCGCCCAACAAAGCACCCCGACCGTTTTGCATGTAATTGAGCAAGCTGTCTCGAGCCATGTCACCAAAAGGCACCAAACGTTCTTTGCTGCCCTTGCCCATGATGCGCAAAATGCCCTCGTTCAATGAGACGTGCAAAGTTTTGAGCTTGACCAACTCTGAGACGCGCAAGCCACTGGCGTACAACAACTCCAACATGGCTTTGTCGCGCAAGCCTAAGGCTGTATTGGCATCAGGCGCTGACAACAGCGCGTCAACCTGCTCTTCTGACAAAGTTTTGGGCACGCGCAAGGCTTGCTTGGCAGCCAGCATTCTGAGCGTGGGGTCGACTTGGACAATGCGTTCTCGCAAGGCCCAACGGTAATAGCGCTTGAAAACTGTGAGTCGCCGGTTGGCCGAGGTGGCTTTGGAGAGGCTGTGCCTGGCGGCAAAGTAAGCCTGCAAGTGCGACTCTTGAACACGGTCGAGTGGCGTGCCAGAAGATGTCTGAAGCCACTCCGCCAGTGCTGACAAATCTCTGCGGTAAGCAGCCAAGGTGTTGGCTGACAAACCGTCTTCAAGCCAAACCGCATCAACAAAGCGGTCGATGGCGGCTTGGCTGTCGGGCGTCATCAGTCCAATTTGAGTTTTTGATCGTCCACTACTTTTTTGTAGATCTCAAACTCAGCTTTGATTTGCGCAGCAAACTGCTCGGGTGTATTGGCCACAATCAAAGAACCGGTGTCTTCAATGCGCTTGCGCACGGCAGGATCTTCGAGGGCTTTTTTAACGCCGCCGCTGATTTTGTCGACCACTTCTTTGGGCAAATTCTTGGGGCCCAATATGCCGTAGTAGGCCATGCGATTGACCGGCTCCAGACCGACTTCTTTGAAAGTGGGCACATTGGGCAACTGCGACAAACGCTGAGGAGCCGCCACCACGATGGGAATCAGCTTGCCCGCTTGAATGAATGGCAAAGCCGATGGCATGTTGTCAAAAATGATAGGCACTTGGCCTGCC
>RFVJ01000209.1 GCA_009928125.1 Betaproteobacteria bacterium | reverse complement strand
CGGCAATTGGCGTCTTAAGTGATTCACCATGTTTGACAGCCTGTATCCCACCATGCAGTGGGCCAACTACCGCAGTACTTGGCCGCATGCGCAGCACAGCCAGTTTATTCAAGCAGGCGGTATTCAATGGCATGTTCAAATCATGGGGCAAGGCCCTGTCTTGCTGCTGTTGCACGGCACAGGTTCGGGCAGTTTCAGTTGGCGCGGCTTGATGCCATTGCTAAGCGCCCACTTCCAAGTCATCGCACCCGACTTGCCTGGACACGCTTTCACCAGCAGAGGGCCTGAGGGCAGCCTGTCTCTGCAAGGCATGAGCGAAGGTTTGCGTGCACTGTTGTTGCAACTCAATGTCACGCCCTCCATCATCGGTGGGCACTCTGCGGGTGCGGCCATTGCGGCCAACATGCTGCTTCAACAGCGCGCACTGTCGCAGACACAGTTGATCGGCTTTAACCCCGCTTGGTTACCCCTGCCAGGCCTGCCCTCTTTGATTTTCAGACCTGCAGCCAAGTTAGCCGCAATCAACCCTGTTTCTGCTTGGGCCACGGCCAAATTGGCCAGCAAACCCGCCATGATTGAAAAATCCATTTTGCAAACAGGTTCTCAATTGGATGCACAAGGATTGGCGCTTTACCAAAGTGTGTTCAGCCATTCTGGGCATGTGCACAGCGTCCTGAACATGATGGCGGCATGGCAATTGGACACCCTCTCCAAATCTTTGCCGCAACTTCAAAACAAGGTGAGCATCTTGGTGGGGATGCAAGATCAAACCGTGCCGCCTTCAATGGCACACGAAGCTTGCAAATTGATGCCGCAAGCACGCGTGTTTGAACAACACGGCTTAGGGCATTTGGCGCACGAAGAAGATCCTGCTGGCACTGCGCAGTTGATACTCACCCACTGTGAATCTACTTAAGGGCGAAACCTTTTAAGAGATTGATCGCTTCAATGGGGTCGGTGGAGATGGCATCGGCACCAAACATGTCGGCCGACAAATCTTTGAGAGTGAAGATAGGCCCACCCAACATCACTTTGACATCGGGATTACCAGAGTTTTTTCTGAAGTGCGCGATCAAATCGCTCAACTGAGGCAGCTGGGTTTCAATCGCCACAGAAATGCCAATGACGTCGAACCATTCATTGGCAATGGCACGCATCAACTCGGATTCGGTGGATGATATTTCAATGACCACATGAGCGCCTGCACGCCGAAAAAAATCGGCCACGATGGTCAAGCCCAAGAAATGCTGAGAGCCTGGTGCGCAAGACAACATGACGCGCTGCGTTTCGCCTTCAACAGTGGGGCCGTCGTGGTAGCCGTAGCCCAATCGGTGGGTCACTTGGTGCATCTGCGCCAAGCCGCAAGTGACATCGCTGAAATCGCACAGGTCTTTTTCCCACAGCACGCCCAAATGCCTGGCAGCAGGGGTGATGAGTTCCATGAAGATGCGGTCTTGCTTCAAACCGCGGTCTAACAAGCGATCGACAATTTGATTCACGCCCGCCACATCACCTTTCAGGCAACAAGCGGTGAAGTCCAGCATTTCTGGGACAGGCTCGCCAAACTCGGGGGAGTCGGCGCTGATGGACTGGCTAGAGATGAGTTGCTGCGAATTCAACAGTCTGGGAATGATTTGAGACTCAATCACGTCCAGAAGGGAATCCTTGCACTCGTCATTCGCAGCACCCGAATCCTGGGGGCGCTGAAATGAACTCCCTAAGCCGTTGAACTTAGACATGCAATTTCCTTGCGAAGGATAGCGTGCCAACCTTTTTGGGTGATCGGGGCAAAAATTCTGCCAGCAACATAGCGTGCCGATCCGCTAATCGAAATCACTTTATAAAGAGAAGTCGCCTTGGCTTCAACCCTCTATAACCCTATGTACAGTCTGAGAGGATAGTGATATTTCCTTGATTTTTGATGACAAAGGACGTAAGTTTTGATGTCAAAAGGGGCCATTGAGCTTCACAGTGGCCACATTCAAGACAGTGGCAATGCTGACCCATACCCAATAGGGTATCAGTAACAGAACTGCCTTTTTATTGATGCGCCATAGGCCCATGATCAGAAATAGGATCGACAGCCACAAAAAAACCACCTCAAATACGGCATAGTCGGGGCGTTGCAATTTGAAGTAGATGGCACTCCACAAAATATTCAAGAATGCGTTTGTGGCAAACAACAAAATAATTCTTTTTTTGTCATTTGGCCCTTGGGCTGACTGCCAAGCAAGTGCCCCACTGATGGCACACAGCGTAAAAATGGTGCTCCAGATGACACCAAAGTAGGGGTCTGGCGGCTTCCACTCGGGGTGTTTGAGCGAGAAATACCATGGCCCTAGCTCAGTCAGGCCTGCGCCAATGCCGGCGGTGAGGTAGCTCAGTGCAAATGCAATTGCAAAAGTTTTGAGTGTTGCGGAATTGATTTGCAATGGGGGGCCCTTTAAGTTCGGGCCAATCCTAACAAATGGGCCATGTCCTTGAAGAAGATTCGGACATGGGCCATGGGGTCTTTTCTAGCCAACTCTTTGTTCATGTAGGACTCGAAGGTGAGTCTTTGCACATCGCGATCTTCGCAAATTTTGACAAACTTTTCACGACGCTTGTCATTTTGATACCAGAAGTATTGCATGATGGCCAAAATCCAGAACACCTTGCCGTGCTGTTTCATGAATTTTTTACGGCCTTGTTTCAAGCAAGCTGGGTTGCCGGTTTTCAAGGCTTCATGCGCAGCCCTTGCCATGGTTCTGGCGCAATCCATGGCGTAGTAAATGCCTTCACCTGAAGACGGCGCTACCACACCCGCTGCGTCCCCCACCACCAACACATCTTTGCCGTTGTCCCATTTGGGCAAGGGTTTCAAAGGAATGGGCGCGCGACACTTCACCTTGGTAATACACGTCACAACGCTGGCCATCGTGGGATGGTTTTTGCACTGGCGCTTGAATGATCTCGTGATAAGCAAACACATACTTGGTTTTGTCGGCATCGGGAATTTGCTGACGCGCCACTTCTGACTTGGCGCCGTCGGCACCAATCACCATGCGTGCACTCACCTTGACGGGCTTGGCATGCTCTGCAGCAGAATGCTCTTTGGCATGCACAGGTGTGTAATGCACCCACAAAGTGCCCGCCTCGTCGTGCTGTACTTTGTCAAAAATAGCTTGCTGTCGAATGGCGCCTGATTCAGCTGCACGTGTTCGTAAAAACTCGTCAAAGTCGATCCTGTCGACCATGCCCACAAAGCCATTGTCGATGTGAATGTCGACCTTGTTGTCAGCCGGCGAAATCATGCGCGCGCAATTGACTTTGGCCACCAACAGATGGTCTGGAATTTCAAAGTCTTTGATCAACCTGGGTGGAATGGCGCCGCCGCAAGGTTTGGGTCGACCTTGACGGTCAAGCAACAACACGCGCCAGCC
>RFVJ01000208.1 GCA_009928125.1 Betaproteobacteria bacterium | reverse complement strand
CGCTCGTCCCACTTGGGATGCTTCACACCGATGACGGCGGCCATGGCCACTGCAGGATGCGCTATGGCAGCATTTTCTAAATCAATGGAGCTGATCCATTCGCCACCCGTTTTGATGACGTCTTTGGTGCGATCGCGAATTTGCATGATGCCTTGCGAATCAATGGTGGCGATGTCGCCTGTGGGGAACCAACCGTCCACCAAGGGTGATTTTTCGCCTTTGTAGTAGCCCGAAATGATCCACTGACCGCGCACCATCAACTCGCCTTGTGATGTGCCATCACGTGGCAGCGTATTGCCCTCTTCGTCCACCACCTTGATGTCGACACCAAAAACCGAGCGGCCTTGTTTGCCTACCAAAGCATGGCGATCGGCTGCGGGCATGACCTTTTGTTCTGGCGTCATGCTGCTCATGGTGGCCACAGCAGTGGTTTCAGTCATGCCCCAGCCATGTCGAACTTCAACGCCGTAGTCGTCGTTGAATTTGGCAATGAGTGCAATGGGCATGGCAGAGCCGCCTACTGCGGTGCGTTTCATGGTGCTGAAGCGCAACTTGTTTTGCTCCACGTGCTGAATGAGCGCCATCCAAATGGTGGGAACACCCGCACTGATAGTGACTTTTTCGGATTCCATCAGTTCGTACAAACTGGCACCGTCCAACTTGGGACCTGGCAACACCAGCTTGGCGCCAGCAACAGGCGCTGCATAAGGAATGCACCACGCGTTGATATGGAACATGGGAACCACTGGCAGAATGGCCTCGTCTGGCGACAAATTCAAAATGCTGGGCAAGCAATCGGAAATGGCATTGATCACAATGGCACGGTGGGAATACATGGCACCTTTGGGATTGCCCGTGGTACCAGAGGTGTAGCAAATTGCGGCACCCGTGCGCTCATCAAACTCAGGCCAAACAAACACATCACTGGCAGGTGCAATCAGTTCGTCATAGCAGAGCACATTGGCCACGCCTTCAATTTCAGGCATGTGCGCACGCTCGGTGAGGCAAACCCAAGCACGCACGTTGGGACAATGTGCTGCAATACCTTTGATCAGAGGTGCGAAAGTCGTGTCAAACAACACCACTTCGTCTTCGGCGTGGTTGATGATGTAAATGAGTTGCTGTGGATGAAGGCGTGGGTTGCAGGTGTGCATCACCATGCCACTGCCCGACACGGCGTAATACGCTTCGAGATGGCGGTGGTTGTTCCATGCGATGGAGCCCACCACACTGCCCTCTTTCAAATTCAAACCTTTGAGGGCATTGGCCAACTTGCGTGAACGCTTGGCGCACTCTGCATAGGTGTAGCGAAACAGCGGGCCATGTGTTTCACGCGAGACCACCTCTTGCCCCCCAAACTGCGCCGCAGCATGCTCCAGAATGCCAGACAAGAGCAGCGGACGGTCCATGATGAGGCCGGGTTTGAGCATGAAAAATCTCCGAATGAATTAGATTCGAAGATGATAGGCGCAAAGCCTATCTTGTCTCTCGGGATTGACCCGTAAAAGGCGCTTGGTATAACCACACAGGCCGGCCAGGACTGGCCTCGGTTTTGGCGGTTGGCTTGAGTTCTGCTGCTTCAAATTCCAAGCTCACCAGCCACGCGCCAGGCTTCATTTCTGCCTTGGCTTTTTCTACGGCGCGCGGCATGGTTTCGGGACGTTGAAACAAGTACACCATGTCGTAGGCGCCCCAGTGATCTTCCCAAATGTCGCCACATCGCACCTCGGCCCACGGGCATCTGAACTTGGCCACCCAGCTTAAGGGCCGGCTGAACTCAATGCCAATCCACTGTGCATTCACGTAGGCCAATCGCAAGGCCTTGAGTCCATCGCCGGCGCCACAACCAGCATCCAATATTTTGGCTTGCGCAGGCAAGATGGCAAAGCGCGGCACATCGCGCAGCGCATTCAGCGGCGTTGGAAACACAGGCGCGTCACGCCACGCACGCATGGGGTAAATCCAAACAATCATCACCAGGGGCAGTAGCCAAACCCATGCGGGAATGCTGGCTGTTCCCAATAACCAAAACGACACCGGAAAACCCATGGCCAATGCCGCCGAGCGCGCTTGCGACATACCCCGGTGCCAGCCCATGGCAGCCGCCGAGACGCCCACGAAAGTGGAAAACAACATGGCCACCGAGGAATGCATGCCTTGTTCCACCAAGAAGATGAACACATACCAAGCAGCGCCCCAAACCCCTAGGGCAGTCAAAGGCCAACGGATCAGATTTGACAATTGATTCTTCTTTCAGATAATTTGGGTCTGATTAAAGCCGACAATGACCCTTGTTTCAATGCGCATCTTAATGGCTACCCATGTTTAATTTCAGCATCACATCTTTGACCGCCTTGTTGGCGCTGAGCGCCAGCATATGGGCCATGCCCTCTGCTTGGGCCTACAAGGTTGAAAAAATTTGCGAAGACTTGCCAGCGACCTCCAAAGAGCCTGCCCAAAAGAAATGCAAAGTGGTCAGGGTACAAGAAGGCGGCGCAGCCAAAGCAGGTGATGGCAAAGGTGATGGCAAAGGCGATGCCAAGAAAGACGCCAAACCGGCAGGCGGCCACTGATTTGAACCCCTGACATGGCTCTAGAATGAACCCCAATCCACAGGGGTCTTCAAGGAGCATTCATGTCAGCACCCATCCAAACCGAGGCCTACAGCCTTTTCTTGGCGCAGCAAGCTGTGCCCTTGGTGATGGACTCACCGCATTCCAGCCCCACCTTTCCACAAGACTTCAATGCCTGCTTGCCACTCGATGACTTGCGCGATGGCGAAGACGTGTTCATCGACGCGTTGTGGTCACACGCTCCACAGCACGGCGCTCATTTGTTGTTGGCCGAATTTGCCCGCACCTACATCGACCCCAATCGCCATGTGGGCGATGTCGACCTGTCCATGATCGACGGTGAATGGCCCCACACCTATGTACCCAGTGGCAAAGCCAGCATTGGCAAGTCACTGATTTGGCGCACCTTGGACGATGGCCGCCCCATCTACGATCGCAAACTGAGCATTGATGAAGTGCAACAACGCATTCAACGCTATGCCCTGCCCTACCAAGCGCAACTGCAAAAGCTGATCGACGCGCACCACCAAGCCTTTGGCGTTTGCTATCACATCAACTGTCACTCCATGAATGCCGTGAGCGGCAAGATGGGTGAAGGCGGTGCGGGCATTGCGCGCGCCGACGTGGTGCTGGGCGATCGCGATGGCACCACCTGCGATGCCGAGTTCACTTACTTGGTGAAAGATTTCATGCAAGGCTGCGGTTATGAGGTGAAGATCAACGACCCCTTCAAAGGCGTTGAACTGGTGCGCGCGTTTTCCAACCCAGCACAAGGCAAACACAGCCTGCAAGTTGAGCTGAACAAACGCTTGTACACCGATGCCACCGGACGCGGCAAAGGTGCCAGCTACGACAAGTTGGCGCAAGA
>RFVJ01000207.1 GCA_009928125.1 Betaproteobacteria bacterium | reverse complement strand
CCAAGAATTGCGCAAACAAGTGCCTGCCGACATACGACTTGAGCCTGTGTCCGATGGCTCTCGGCAAATTCGCGTGGCGGTGGACAACGTCCGAAGAACCTTGATTGAAGGCGCTTTGCTGACCATTTTGATTGTGTTTTTGTTCTTGAACTCTTGGCGATCCACCGTCATCACCGGCCTGACCTTGCCAATTTCGATCATTGGCACCTTTTGGTTCATGAACATGTTTGGCTTCACCATCAACATGGTGACTTTAATGGCCTTGTCGCTTTGCGTTGGCTTGCTGATCGACGATGCCATCGTGGTCCGAGAAAACATTGTGAGGCACGTGCAGATGGGCCGAAACGCCTACGACGCCGCCATGGTGGGCACACAAGAAATTGGCTTGGCCGTTCTGGCCACGACCTTGTCGATCGTGGCCGTATTTTTACCGATCGGCTTCATGGAAGGCATCATCGGCAAATTTTTTCACGAGTTTGGCATCACCATTGTGGCGGCGGTGTTGATCTCTATGTTTGTCAGTTTCACCTTGGACCCCATGTTGTCCAGCGTCTGGCACGACCCCAGCATCCACTCGCACAACAAACCTGCAGGCACATTGAATGGGTACGATCGCAGCATTGGCCGTGTGACGCATTGGTTTGATGTGCAAACCGACCGCATGGCCGATCGCTACCAACTCATGCTGGCCTGGGCTTTGGCGCACAAACGAAGCACCCTCCTCTTGGCTGTCGGCATTTTCTTGGCCAGCATTTTGATGGTGCCCTTGCTTGGCACTGAGTTTGTTCCCAAAGGGGATTACTCGGAAACCACCTTGTCCTTTCAAACACCCGTCGGCACATCGCTTGAGAGCACGGCATTGAAAGCCAAGCAGGTCGAAGCCATTGTGCGTGAGTTTCCGGAAGTTCAATACACCCTCACGGGCATGAACACGCCCAATGCGCAAGGTAAAAACAATGCCAGCATTTACATCCGTTTGGTCGATCGCAAACTGCGACAACGCAGTGTCGAAGACATTTCTATTTTGTTGCGCCAACGGCTGACCCAAATCGCTGGCATCACAGTCACTCACGTGGGCATTTTGGACAGCGTCGGCGGCAACAAACAAATTGAATTTTCGATTCAAGGCCCTGATCAGCGTGAACTCGAGCGAATGACCTTGAAACTGATGGACCGATTTCGCGCCATCCCTGGCTTGGTGGATTTGGACAGCAGTGTCAAAGCCAACAAGCCCACCATCGCGATTCAGGTCTTGCGCGAATCGGCTGCCGACGTGGGGTGGAGTGCCGCCAGTTTGGCCAACGGCTTGCGAACATTGGTGGCAGGTCAAACGGTTGGCAATTGGCGTGCACCAGATGACCAAACCTACGACGTCAATGTGCGGCTGGCACCCGAATTTCGCAACAGCCCCCAAGATTTAGAGCGTTTGCCATTCAACGTCGCCTCACCGGAAGGCCCCACGCGCATTGTTCGCCTTGGCCAAATTGCACATGTCCAAGAGACCACGGGCTCCAATCAAATCAACCGACGCGACATGGTGCGCGAGGTCGCCATCAATGCCAACGCATCGATTCGTTCGGCGGGTGAAATTTCGACTGACATTCGCAAAATTTTGGACTCTGTGCCATGGCCACCGGGCTACCGCTATCAATTTGGCGGTTCCACCAAAAGCATGAACGAGTCTTTTCAATACGCCAGCACCGCACTCTTGATGGCGATCATCTTCATCTACATGATTTTGGCCAGCCAATTCAAGAGTTTCCTGCAGCCCCTGGCACTGATGACTTCCTTGCCTTTGACACTCATCGGGGTGGTCTTGGCCCTCATGGCTTTCCGCTCCGCCCTGTCCATGTTCTCGGTCATCGGGGTGGTCATGTTGATGGGCTTGGTCACTAAAAATGCCATTTTGTTGGTCGACTTTGCCATCCGTGCCCGCGAAGGTGGGGTATCTGACACAGGACAACCTGTCGCTGGGCTTGATCGCACCCAAGCCCTGTTGATGGCCGCCCGCGTTCGCTTGCGTCCCATTTTGATGACCACCTTGGCCATGATATTCGGCATGATGCCGCTGGCGTTTGCCATCACCGAAGGGTCGGAACAGCGCTCGCCCATGGGTCAAGCCGTCATTGGCGGCGTGATCACCTCCTCTTTGTTGACGTTGGTGGTGGTGCCGGTGGTTTACTGCTACATGGACGATTTGAGTGAATTTTTAAAACGACTGGTGTCTGGCAAGCAAAAAGACACAACCTGAGCCTTGCCAGAAGCTAAAATGAACCTGGTTAGAATTAGATACCCCATGGAGTAATAAATGAACAACGATATCGCCCGCTTCAACATGATCGAACAGCAAATTCGACCTTGGGAAGTTTTGGACGGCCAGGTTTTGGCGTTGTTGTCGACTGTGAAGCGTGAGAACTTTGTGCCTTTGGCGCACAAAGCATTGGCCTTTGTTGACATGGAAATCCCATTGCAAGCTCATGGCACGCAGGGTCAAGTGATGCTGGCCCCACGCGTTGAAGCACGCTTCTTGCAAGATGCCGCCATTCAGGCCACAGACAAAGTTTTGGAAATTGGCACGGGCTCTGGCTACATGGCTGCATTGGCAGCGCACCAAGCCGCCTCTGTATTGAGTTTGGAAATTGACAGCAACTTGGCCCAGCAAGCCCGCGCCAATTTGCAAGCAGCTGGCATCGCGAATGTCGAAGTGCGCAACACCGATGGCTGCCAAGGCGCACCTGCTGATGGCCCCTTCGATGTCATCTTTTTAAGTGGTTCTGTGCCTGAAGTGCCACAGGCCTTGCTCCAACAATTGAAAACAGGCGGTCGCTTGTTGGCTGTGGTCGGTGAAGACCCGGTCATGCGCGCCAGCGTCATCACTCGCACAGGCGAACAACAGTGGCAAACTTCTGAGCCATGGGACACCTTGGCGCCGCGCCTGCAAGGCTTCCCCGAGCACAACCGTTTTTCTTTCTGAACATGCAACAAATCAGCCCCACACAATTCAAGGACTGGTTTCAAGAAGCATCTTCTTTGGGACAACCCTTGGTTTTAGACGTTCGCGAAACTTGGGAATGCCAGTTGGCCAGCATCGCGCCAGCAGGCTGTGAAGTCATGATCATGCCCATGCAAACTGTGCCAGCGCGCATGACGGAATTGGACAAGGACCGTCCCATTGCCTGTTTGTGTCACCACGGCGGCCGAAGCATGCAAGTCGGTGCATTTCTGGAGCGCCAAGGCTTTTCTCAAATCACCAACATCAGTGGCGGCATTCACGCATGGTCAAGTGAAGTTGATCCCAGCGTTCCCGTCTATTGATTTTCAATTTCCATCTCACTCTGGCCTTAGCCCTGAAAGATTTACATGAATTTGCGCTTTCTTCCCATCACGTTGGCCATCTCTGCAGCTTTCGCGGGCGCTGCCCAAGCCCAGAGCTTGATGTCTTTGTACGA
>RFVJ01000206.1 GCA_009928125.1 Betaproteobacteria bacterium | reverse complement strand
ATTGAAACTGTTCAAGTACAACTTGAACGATTTGCTTTCAATGATGTGCGTGCTTTCTGCGGGCACTGTGATGTGCGCCAGCGCCACTTGGGGCTTGCCCTTTAAGTTGAGCCAAGACAGTTCAAAGGCCGTCCACAGATCGGCACCAAAGAAGATGGGCGCACCTTGAATGCCCAGTTCCTCTCGCTTGACCGAACGAGGAATGGGAAACAAGAGCGAAGCGTCGTATTGATCAACGTACGCACTGTTTTTTCCCAATTGGGATTGTTCAGGCTGGTTCATGCAACACCTTTAACGCGGCGGCGAAACACCCAACGGTTTTCGTCAGACGCAGAAGCCACAAAGCCATAGCCATCGGCATCAAAGTCTTTGAGTTTCTCGGGATTTTTGATTTGTTTTTGAATCGCGTAGCGTGCCAGCAAACCGCGTGCGCGTTTGGCAAAAAAGCTGATCACCTTGTACTTGCCGCCTTTGTAATCCTCAAACACACACTCCACCACGCGGGCCTGCAGCGTTTTGAGATCGACCGCTTTGAAATACTCTTGAGATGCCAAGTTGATGATGACGGGTGTTTTGTCTTTGCTCAATCGCTGATTGAGGTAATCCGCAATGCTGCTGCCCCAAAATTGGTACAAGTTGTTGCCACGCGGATTGGTCAAAGCGGTGCCCATTTCCAAGCGGTAAGGCTGCATCCAATCCAGGGGACGCAAGACACCATAGAGGCCACTCAAAATGCACACATGGTCTTGCGCCCATTCCAGGTCTTTGACTTTGAGTGACTTGGCATCTAAACCATCGTAGACATCGCCATTGAATGCCAAGACCGCTTGCTTGGAATTCTTGGCCGTGAATTTGGGACGCCATGTTTCATAACGCGCCACATTGAGCGCCGCCAAGTTGTCACTCAAATCCATCAACTCTGCAATTTGGGCTGGTGTTTTGGGTTTCAACACCTCAATCAATTCGGCCGACTGGCTGACAAATTGGGGCAAGGTGTGCGACACGCCTTCCACGGGTGTCTCGTAGTCCAACGATTTAGCGGGTGATAAAAGTAACAACATGCGCAGAGCCCTTTGAGGACGCCATTATCTGGCAACTGACCATCGGCTGGGTTTTGCGCCTTTCAATCCACCAAGTCGTTCAATGCTTTTTGGTAGCGAAGGGTGTGCGATTTTTCAGCCTTGGCCAAGGTTTCAAACCAGTCGGCAATGTCATCAAAGCCTTCCTCACGCGCCGTCCTGGCCATGGCGGGGTAAACATGGGTCGACTCATGCGTTTCACTGGCCACAGCGGCAGCCAGGTTTTGGCGGGTATTGCCCATGGGCAGTCCCGTGGCGGGGTCGCCCGACTGTTCTAGAAACTCCAAATGGCCGTGCGCGTGCCCCGTTTCGCCTTGGGCAGACGACCGAAACAAGGCGGCCACATCGCTTTTGCCTTCTAAGTCGGCCTTGTTGGCAAAGTACATGTAACGCAGTTGCACCTGTGATTCAATGGCAAAAGCCTCTTTGAGGCATTGTTCGG
The DNA here is from genome assembly GCA_009928125.1 of Betaproteobacteria bacterium. Lineage (GTDB taxonomy): Bacteria > Pseudomonadota > Gammaproteobacteria > Burkholderiales > Burkholderiaceae_C > Limnohabitans_A. Next base: position 1,930 of record RFVJ01000206.1, on the reverse strand, counting down.
TGCGAGAGCCTTTGAGTTCAGCCATGTCAATTTCCTCTGAGGATTTCACTGCAAAATTCATTTCTGACCCAGAAACGAACACAAAAGTAGTTTAGTCAATAAATGAGGTCAGCAGAATTGTTAAAGTGCGACCTGAGACAGGCACCATTCCAGAGGACGGCGATGAACACACCCCATTTCAAAGAAGTTCAATTTACCAACGGGTATGAATTCACAGAAGGCACCGGATACACCTTACCCGAGTACCCCTTCGTCAGACCCCCCGAATTGGTACACAACAAAACCTTGCGGCACGCTGTGGTCATCGTGGGTGGCGGCATCACAGGCCTCACTTTGGCTTGTGCCTTGGCCAATTTGGGCATCAAGGCGGTGTTGCTGGACGAAGACAACACGGTGGGGGTGAAAGGGGCGTCCTCCCGCGGCATTTGCTACACCCAAAAGTCTTTAGAGATTTTTCACAAATTGGGCATTTTCGATCGCATTGCCAACAAGGGCATTCAATGGAGTGTGGGACGTACGTTTGCAGGCGACGATGAGGTTTACAACTTTGACCTCAAGCAACAAAGCAATTTCAGCTTGTCAGAACAGCCTGCGTTCATCAACATCCAACAGTTCTACATTGAGGGATATTTGGTGGAGCGCATTCAAGCGCTAGGTCATGTTGATTTGCGTTGGCAATCGCGTGTGAAGGCTTTCAAACAGAACAAAGATTTCGCTACGCTCAGCGTTGAAACCCCAGAAGGCGCCTACGACATTCAAGCCGATCATGTGATTGACGCATCGGGCTCACACACCCCCTTTCACGCTTGGACAGGCGTCACCATGGAAAGCAAAAAAGGCGATGACCGCTGGTGCATTGCTGACGTTCGCTTTGACACGCGCCCCCCAACAGAACGCCATACCTGGATTGAAGCCCCCTTCAACGAAAACCGCGCCGTGTGGCAACACCTGATGGCCGACGATGTGTGGCGCATTGACTACCAAATGGAACCCAATGCCGATGCCGCCTACATCAGTCGCGAAGACGTGGTGCGTGAACGCCTAGAGCGCCAGTTTGGCAAGAATGTGAAGGTCGACATCGTGTGGGTCGGACCCTACGCTTACAAGAGCCAATGCCTCAACACATTGCGCATGGGCCGCGTCTTTTTCATGGGGGATACTGCCAAAATTGTGAACCCCTTTGGCGCACGTGGCGGTAACACGGGTGTTGCGGATGCAGACAACTTAGCTTGGAAGTTGGCCGCGGTATTGCGCGGTCATGCCGATGAAACCCTTCTCGAAAGCTACAACGACGAACGCCTTGAAGCGGCGCAAGAAAACGTCAAGGTGACACGCCGTACAGCCCGATTTTTACGACCCGCCGATGGCATTGAACGCGCGTTCAGAAATGCCACCATCAGTTTGGCCAAACAATATCCCTTTGCACGTTCTTTGGTGAACACGGGCCGCATGGCTGTGGCCAACACGTATCGCGGCTCTCGCATTTGCGGTGACAACGGCGGCGTGTCCGTTCAAAACGTGAAAATTCAGTGGCGTCCTGGCAAAACAGGTGCTTTGAATGATCTGCTTCAGTGGGCAGATGGCCGTTTGCTCCTTTTGGTTTTTGGTGAGCAAACCAAAGCATCCTTGAAACGGCTCCAAGAACTGAGCCTTTCGGGGCTCGCTGTGCGTTGCGTGCAAGTTTTGACCCAGGGCGATCACGCACAAGCCCGCGAACATGTTTGGGACAAGCAAGGTCGTTTACAAAGTGCCTGCGCAGCAGTGCCAGCAGGCGGTTGGGCCCTCATTCGACCCGATGGCTATTTGGCCGATACAGGCAAAGCGATCAACGGTGAGTTGGTTGGCGCCGTGGCCACTTCTCTGGGTCTTTGATCACATTCGGAAATCATGATGAAAACAGAACTGAACCTGCAAGACGCCGACACCTTTT
>RFVJ01000205.1 GCA_009928125.1 Betaproteobacteria bacterium | reverse complement strand
TTCACGTTGAATGCGCTGCTTTGGCAGCTGAAAAGTCTCAATCTGCTTTAACGCGTCCTGATGTGATCACAGGACGCCAGCGATCGATTTCTTGTGCAATCAATTTGCCAAATGCTTCTGGCGTTTCGGGGGTGGCCACAGCGCCTTCAGTGGTCAAGCGTTTTTTCAATTCGGCCGAGTTCAGAGCCAGATTGATCTGTTGGTTGAGTTTCAACACAATGTCGCGCGGCGTTCCAGCAGGTGCCACAACACCGTACCACTGATCGGCTTCGAAATTTTTATAGCCAGCTTCGGCCACGGTGGGCAAGTCGGGCAGGGCATCGAGTCGTTTGGGGCTGGACACGGCCAATGCGCGCAATTGACCGCTCTTCACTTGGCCCATGACGGCGGGCGCGCCCTTGAACGTTTTTGGCGGGAACATTGGGGTTCACCACCAGCACATTGGGTACGCGCGCCACCCAAGCGACAGGTGCAAAGTCTTTCACCGGGTTGTAGGGCAGTTTGGGATAAAGGCTGGGGTTGACGGCCAAAGTGCCAATGTGGCCCATCAGGAGGGTGTAGCCATCTGCAGGTGATTTGGCCGCTTTGTCGGCGCCAATGCTGCCACCGGCGCCGGCGATGTTTTCAATGATCACGCTTTGGCCCCAGGCTTTGCTCAACTCTTGACCTATCGAGCGCGCCAGAATGTCAGTGCTTCCGCCCGGTGTAAAAGGGACGATCATGCGAATGGGTTTTTGGGGATAGTTGGGCGCAGCAGTTTGCGCAGTACTCAGGGATACCGTGAATGAAGCGGTGAGTGCCAAAAGGGCGGGGGTCATCCAAGTCAGCGTTTTCATGTTCAATGATTTCAAAGGTTCGAAGTTTTAAAGCAATTGTTGTGCGGTGTCACGAATTAAATTCAAAGTTGCCTGTTGCGTCAGTGTGCTGGGCCTTTGCGAGCTCACGGCACTGCTCAGTTGAATGCTCAACCGCGGTTCTGAAATAGGACGTGTCACAAAGGCAGAGGGTTTGATGGAACGCGTGACAGCATTGCGCGACAAAATTGCGTTGCCTGCACCGTCGGCCACGAGTTCTAAGATGGCGGTCACACCGTCAATTTCGAGTGCAATTTGGGGACGGCAACCGATGTCGGCCATTTGCGCTTCGACATGCATCCGAATGGCATTGGGTCGGCTGGGAATGACCAATGGCAAACGCGACACATCTTTGAGGGGAATGGCGGGCGGTGGTGGATCCTCTTGCAGCCCAGGTGGCCTGGCTTGTACCAGCCAAAGTTCCTCTTGCACCAAGGGCAACAAATCTAAACCTGTGGTGCTGGTGGCGTTGTACAACAGGGCGATGTCCAAACGCCCCGACAACAGGCTCTCTTGCATGCCAGCTGACAAACCTTCACTGATGGACAAATGGGCATCCGGCATTTTGTCGCGAAATGCACGGGTCAGAGGCACCGTCAAAACACGCGCAACGCTGGGCGGAAGTCCCAAGGCCACGCGTCCAGTGAGGCCGCTGCGGGCGCGGGCCAATTCCTCTCGGGCTCGTTCGACTTGGTGCAAAATCCCGCGACCGTGTTCCAGCAACAACTGGCCTGCTTCTGTGGGGCTGGCGCCTCGGCCATTGCGTTTCAGCAGGTTTTGTCGCAACTCAACTTCCAGCAAGCGAATTTGTCGACTCAAGGCAGGCTGGGCCACGTTCAAGGTCAGGGCCGCACGGGTGAAGCTGCCCAGTTCTGCCACTCTGACGAAGTATTCCAGTTGCTTGAGATCCATGCAGCCATTTTGCCATAACCGATGGACAGTTATGATGGTTTGTTCTAGCTGATAGTGCCTCTAAGGCCTAGGCATGGCGGCAGACAGGCTGGAGAATCCGAGATTCTTATTGGCCCCTGTTGGGCGATCGAGCTAGGACCATGAAACCTTCCGCACAAACCGCGATTCCTTGCTTGCTGATGCGAGGCGGCACCTCCAAAGGACCTTTTTTCAATGAGGCCGACTTACCCGCTGACATCCCACTGCGCGACAAAGTCTTGTTGGCAGCTTTGGGTTCCCCTGACAAGCGGCAGATCGATGGCTTGGGCGGTGCCCATCCCTTGACGAGCAAAGTGGGCATTGTTCGCAAGAGCTCTGTTCCCGGCGTGGCCTTGGACTTTTTGTTCGCCCAACTGCAACCCGACAAAGACACCGTCGACACCACGCCCAATTGCGGCAACATGTTGGCCGCCGTGGTGCCATTCGCCATCGAAACAGGCATGGTGGCGGTGCAGGGCGAGCAAAGTACTTTTCGTGTGTTGACATTGAACACCGACATGCAATGTGACATCACCGTGGACACGCGTGGCGGCTTGGTTCAGTATGAGGGTACAGCGCGCATTGATGGTTCACCTGGCACCTCTGCACCTGTGACCATCAACTTTCTCGACACAGCGGGCTCTGTTTGTTCAGCTTTGTTGCCCACAGGCCGAGTGAAAGACACCTTGACGGTGACGGGTGCTGGCTTTGAGCCTTTCACCATCGATGTCACCTGCATCGACAACGGCATGCCTTTGGTGATGTTCAAAGCTTCAGACGTGGGTCGCACGGGTTACGAATCCGTGGCGGACATGAATGCCGACACCGAACTCAAAACCAAAATAGAGGCGCTTCGTTTGCAAGTGTCATTGTTGATGGGCTTGGGCGATGTGAGTCAAAAAAACTACCCCAAGATGACCCTCATTGCGGCACCTCAAAAAGGGGGTGCTTTGAGCACGCGCAGTTTCATTCCGCATGTCTGTCACGATGCCATCGGTGTGTTGGCCGCCGTTACGGTGGGCACAGCTTGTGTGTTGGAGGGTTCTGTGTGCGATGGCATTGCTGTCATGCCCACAGGTGCTGCCAAAAACGTGTCAGTTGAACATCCGACAGGTGAGTTCAGTGTGGCATTGCAAACTGAGCCTGCACCTCATTTACCTGGTGGCCAAAACGTCACGCAAGCTGCGTTGTTGAGAACGGCCAGGCTGCTGATGCGAGGCGAGGCCATGGTCCCAGCCTCCTTGTGGTCGGGTCATTCTGCTTGATTTCACTTTTCATTTTTTCGATTGGATTGCTTCATGAGTCACCAACAACCTATGATCATTGACTGCCACGGTCACTACACCACAGCGCCTAAAGCTTTGGAAAACTGGCGCAACGCACAAATTGCCAACCTGAACACGCCCGAGCTGGGTCCCAAAGTGGCGGATCTCAAAATCAGCGACGATGAGTTGCGTGAGTCCATTGAGACCAACCAATTGCGTTTGATGAAAGAGCGCGGCTCTGACCTGACCTTGTTCAGCCCTCGCGCCAGTTTCATGGCCCATCACATTGGCGACTTCAACGTGTCGTCCACGTGGGCGGCCATTTGCAATGAGTTGTGCTATCGGGTCAGCCAATTGTTCCCCGACAATTTTGTGCCTGTGGCCATGTTGCCCCAGTCACCTGGCGTTGACCC
>RFVJ01000204.1 GCA_009928125.1 Betaproteobacteria bacterium | reverse complement strand
TATTTCAAAGCCCACGAAGACCATTACAAAGGCGCCAGCCCCGTGCATGGCGCCAAAGGTGTGAAGCCAGAATTGTTTGACAGTGCTGGCGCATCGGACACCGCGTCGCAAGACTATTTCAACGTGCTCAAAGCCCGGCAAGCCGGTGGCGAGTGGCGCATTGAAAAACAACGTCTCAGTTGGGACGTGCTCGATGCTTTTTCAGAAGCGGCACAACAAGCTGGCATTCAAGCCACAGAAGATTTCAACCAAGGCAACAACGAAGGCATTGGCTATTTTGAAGTGAACCAACGAAAGGGTTGGCGTTGGAACACAGCCCAGGCTTTTTTACGTCCCACTTGTTTTGCGCGGCCCAACTTTGAGTTGTGGACGCAAGCGCAAGTGGCAAGCCTTGTTGTCGAAACCGACGCCGATGGCGGCAAGCGTTGCACGGGTGTCAAGGTCTGGGATGGCCATCAATTGGTCACCGCCACTGCCACGCGCGAAGTGGCTTTGAGTGCTGGCAGCATTGGCTCCGCGCAAATTTTGCAGTTGTCCGGCATCGGCAATGCCGCGCACCTCAAGTCGGTTGGCGTTGAAGTACGGCACGAGTTGCCAGGCGTCGGCGCCAACCTGCAGGACCATTTGCAAATTCGGTCGGTCTACAAAGTCAAGCACGCCCAGACACTCAACACCTTGGCCAACAATTGGTGGGGCAAAGCCAAAATTGGTTTGGAATATGCCTTGTCACGCAGCGGTCCCATGAGCATGGCACCCAGTCAATTGGGTGCCTTCACCAAAAGCGACCCCTCACAACCCTGGGCCAACATTCAGTACCACGTGCAGCCCCTCAGCTTGGATGCGTTTGGTGAGCCGCTGCACAACTTCCCGGCCATCACGGCGAGTGTGTGCAACTTGAATCCCACCAGCCGCGGTAGCGTCACTTTGAAGAGCCCTGACTTCAAAGACGCACCAGCCATTGCGCCCAATTACCTGAGCACCGATGCAGACCGCAAAGTGGCGGCCGACAGTCTGCGCGTGACGCGCCGCATCATGTCGCAAGCGGCCATGGCACGGTACGAACCCGAAGAGTTCAAGCCTGGTGTGCAATACCAATCGGATGAAGAACTGGCCAAACTGGCAGGCGACATTGCCAGCACCATTTTTCATCCCGTCGGCACAACGCGCATGGGCCGCGATGACGACCCCATGGCGGTGGTCAACAGCCAACTTCAAGTCCGAGGCATCCGCGGTTTGCGCGTGGTCGATGCCGGCGTCATGCCCACCATCACCAGTGGCAACACCAACAGCCCCACCTTGATGATTGCCGAGAAAGCAGCGCATTGGATGGCTTTGGATGCCACGGGAAATCCCTGATGGAACAGCGCCGTGAAGACAGCTACATTTCATTCACTCGATGAACTGCAGTTTGGGTTCGTTTTGAGGGCAGAGGAGACACCCAAACTACTCGAACATGAACATCCAAAACGAGATGTGACTTTTGACAGGCGCCGCGAAAGCGGCGCTTTTTTTTCATGGAATTACTGATCGTCTCTGTCGCGTCCTTGTTTGCCGGCATGGTCGATTCGATCGTTGGCGGGGGTGGCCTCATTTTGGTCCCCGCACTCTTCGCCACATTCCCATCTGCACCGCCAGCCACCTTGGTCGGCACCAACAAAAGCGCAGCCATTTGGGGCACAGCTTTCGCCACATACCAATTCAGCCAAAAGGTCGACATGCGATGGGGTGCCTTGATGCCTGCCGCCATTGCAGGTTTGATCGGCTCCATGTTAGGCGCATGGACGGTCACAGAAATTGACCCTCGTTTTTTGCGCAAAGCCTTGCCCTTCATTTTGATGGCCTTGCTGGCCTACACGCTGGTCAAAAAAAACATGGGGCAACGGCATGAACCTCGCTTCAAAGGTCGGCAAGAAGCCATCGCGGCCATGGCCATGGGACTGTCGATTGGCTTTTACGATGGTTTCTTTGGGCCAGGCACTGGCAGTTTTTTTGTCTTTGCGTATGTGCGCTTGTTGGGATATGACTTTCTCAACGCATCCGCATCTGCCAAATTGATGAACACCGCCACCAATTTTTCAGCGTTGCTGCTGTTCACTTTGCAAGGCCATGTGTGGTGGCATCTGGCACTGCCCATGGCTGTGGCCAATGTGGTGGGCAGCTTGCTGGGCACGCACTTGGCCTTGAAACACGGTGCGGGCTTTGTGCGCTACGTATTTTTGGCGGTGGTCACGGCCCTGATTTTGAAAACGACTTACGACGGATTTTTCCGCTGAGGCGCAAACTGGGTGTAGGCCACCCCCATCAGGGCGATGGCCGCGCCCACCAGCTTGATCACGGTGTATTGCTCGCCTGTCAGAGCCCAAGCAAACAAGCCCGCAACAGGCGGCATCAGGTACATCAAGGGTGCAGTTTTGGCAACGCCCCGAACTTGATTCACCCAGCCCCACACCAACCAACCGCCAAACGCTGAAATCAAAATAGACCACGCCATGGCCGCCCAGCCTTGCAAGCCCAAACTGTCCCAAGGCGCTTCAAGGCCAGCAGGAATGGACAAGAGCATGACGGGCAACCCCCCCCACAAGGTGGCATATCCCATGGTGAGCACACTGCCATGTTTTTCAAGCAAGGGCTTGGCTTGCACCGTGTAATAAGAGAACAGCACTGAGGCCACAAACAACATCACATCACCGCCACTGGCACGCCAGTCACCCTTGAGCAATTTGTCAGACAAGAAAATCAACACTCCTGTGAATGCAACCGTCACGCCGATCACTTGCGCAGGTTGCAACTTTTCATGCCCTTTCCAGCGCAAGATCAACAGGGTGAAGATAGGACCACACGCCAAGATCACCGAGCTTGAAAATGGCGTTGACAAATGAATGCCGTAACACACGATGCCCACGTGCAAACTGTGTCCCACAAAGCCCAAACGCGCCAAGGCCAGCACGTCTTGACGCGGCAAAGGTGGCAAAAAATGACCGAGTGTGACGCGCATCAAAATCAGCGCACAGACAGGCATGATGAGGTAGCGCGCCAGCAAGAAACCACTGGGTGTGAGTGTGTTCAAGAGGTACTTTTGCACACTGAAGTTGGCACCCCAGATCAAAATCAAAACCAGGGCTGCGCTCAGCGCCCATCGTTGCGGCGCCGAATGTGTCAATCCTTGACCACCACTGGCACGCGTGCTGCCAAAGCACACATCAATTCGTAGCCCACCGTGCCTGCTGCTTGCGCAACTTCGTCAATGGCAACGCCTGTTGTGGGACTTGCTGGTGACGTGCTTCTTTGTGGCAGGCCCCACAAAGTCACTTCGCTGCCCCAATCGGCGTGCGGCAAATCAGTGAGGTCCACCGTGATCATGTCCATGCTGACACGGCCGAGTGTGCGCGAGCGATGACCGTCCACGCAAACGGGGGTGCCCGTTGGGGCAACCCGCGGATAGCCATCGGCATAACCACACGCCACCACGCCAATTCGCAT
>RFVJ01000203.1 GCA_009928125.1 Betaproteobacteria bacterium | reverse complement strand
CAAAACCACCCCGATCGTTCAGCAAAGGGGTGTAAACCATTTTGCCGATGGCCACATCGATGTCGTTGGCACACATGTGTTGCAAGAAACTCAATGCATCAGGGCCTTGCACCGCCAACTTGGAAAACGAGCTTTGATCGTAGAGCGCCACGGCTTCCCGCGTAGCCTTTTGTTCAGACTGCATCCAGGGCAACCAGTCTGGCGTGTCCAAGGTATCGCGCGCTGGCGCAGCACCAGCGGGTCTGAAATAGTTCACGCGCTCCCAACCATTTTTACTGCCAAACACAGCGCCTTTGGCCGCCAAAATGTCATATAGCGGCGAACAACGCAAAGGTCGAACCGTCTCCAACTCTTGGCGTGGCCAACGCATCGCGTAATGAAGTCCTAAAGTTTCAGCCGTTCTTTCAGACAAAGCTTTGCGGTTGCCTGTGAAGGGTCCAAACCGCCTGACGTCGACATCCCACAAATCCACACTGGGCTCGCCGCCCACAATCCATTCGGCCATCAAACGCCCTGCACCGCCCGAGTTGGCGATGCCCGCAGAGTTAAAGCCAGCGCACACAAAATAATTGCGCACCTCAGGTGCCTCACCCAAAATGAAATTGCCATCGGGCGTGAAACTTTCAGGGCCATTCAGCAACATTTTGACCTTGGCTGTTTCCAGGCAAGGCGTTCGCTGAATCGCGTTCTCCATCAAAATTTGAAACTGGTCCCAATCTTCACCCAACAACTCGAATTGGAAAGTAGAAGGAATGGGATGCACGTTCCAAGGCTTGGCCACAGGCTCAAATCCCCCCATCACCAAGCCGCCCACCTCTTCTTTGTAATAGATGTAGCCATCGGGGTCGCGCACCACTGGCCACATGGGATGAATGCCTTCAATTTTGTCGGTGACGATGTAGAAATGTTCAGCGGAATACAAAGGCACGTTGACGCCGGCCAGCTGGCCAAATTGACGCGCCCACTGGCCTGCACAATTCACCAAGATGTCGCACTGAATGTCGCCTTGTTTGGTTTTGACACCTTTGACTTGTCCGTGGTGCAAATCAACACCCGTCACTTCAATGTCTTCAAACATCTTCACGCCCTTTTGACGCGCACCTTTGGCCAAGGACATGCAAAGGTCAGCAGGGTTGGCCTTGCCATCACCAGGAATCCAAATGCCACCGACCAAATCGTCGGTGCGCAACAAAGGCGCACGTTCGCCCACTTCCTGCGGCGTGATCTCGTGCACTTCAACACCAAAACTGCGGGCCAAGGCAATTTGTTTGCGCAAGACTTTCATGCGCTCGGGGGTACGGGCCACATTGACACTGCCACATTGCTTCCAGCCTGTGGCCAATCCGGTTTCAGCTTCTAAGCTGGAGTAAAGCTCAATGCCGTACTTGCTCATGCGCGTCATGTTGCGGTTCGGCCGCATTTGCCCCACCAAACCGGCAGCATGCCAGGTCGTGCCACTGGTCAGTTTGCCTTGCTCCAACAAAACCACATCGGTTTGGCCCAACTTGGCCAAGTGGTAAGCCACCGAGCAACCGGCAATGCCACCGCCCACAATCACAATTTTGGCTTGCGTAGGAAACTGTTGTGATGACATGATGAAATCCTGTTTGATTTAACCTAAACGAAGCGCAGCCACCCCAGACAAGATCGCCAAGGTGCCGACAATTCTCTGCCGTGTCCAAACCTCTTTCAAGAACCACGCCCCAATGAGGGCCGCAAAAAAAACAGAGGTCTCGCGCAAGGCTGCCACCATGGCCACCGGCGCCACCGTCATGGCCCACAACGCAATGGCATAGGAACCAATCGACGCACAGGCCCCGCCCAAGGCAATCGGCCAGCGCGCACGCACGTAAGGCCAAACCTGACCTTTGCGTTGCATGAAGACCAAGGCCGCAAAGGGCCAGCCATCCAAGACAAACAGCATGCTGATGTATTGCACAACATGGCCCGAACTGCGCGCACCTTTGGCGTCAATCACGGTGTAGATGGCAATCAAGACGGCGTTGCTGAGGGCAAACACAATGGCTTTGCGATGCGACCACCAAGCCGTCGTGAAGCCCAACAACAACACCCCACCACAAATGCAGGCAACGCCCATCCACGCCAACACTGACAAGGCTTCGCCAATCAAGGCAAACGAGGCAATGGCCACCAACATGGGTGCGGTGCCTCGCATCAAGGGATAAGTCAAACCCAAATCGCCATGTTTGTAGGCCCCTGACAATGCAAAGTAATAACCCACATGCACCACCAAAGAACCCAAGATGTAAGGCCAAGATTCAGGCGGTGGTGGACCGACATACCAACACACAGGAAGGGCCACAAGGGAACAAAGCACATGGATCAAGGCTGTGTCCAAGGTTTTGTCAGTGCTGGATTTGACCAGCGCATTCCAACTGGCATGCAGCAATGCACCGAACAGCACCAAGAACAAAACAGACCAGGTCATGGTCGGCTTAAGCTTTCAAAGCAGTTCAGGTTGCTTGGCCAAGTCATCCCACAAACGCAAGCGCACGGCATCGGACGCACCTGGCTCCGCAATGAAACTGTCGGCTTCTGCTTTTGAAAAGATACCCCCTTGCAGTTTCAAACTGCGCTGAGAGTCCTCAGACAGCGCCGCGTGGTAGTCGGGTCGTACCGCACACAGGTAACGTTTGGCATCGACGTGTCGTTGTATGGCATCGATGACCGAATCGGGAAACACACCTCTCAAAAATGGCACCACTCGGTACTGATGCACATCGTCAACGCCATGCAGACTGGGTGTGTCACCCAAGTCGTGCAGCAAATGGCCCAGGTCATGCAACAAAGCGGCCGTCACCAACGCATCACTGGCACCCTCTTGTTCACCCCAGAAAGCGGACTGCAGCGCATGCTGCAACATGGTGACAGGCTCGCCGGTGTATTGCTCATGGCCTTTTTGTTCAAACAATTTTTCAATGTCGTCTAAGCTGATAGCCATGTGTGCCTCAATCCATTCAAGTCAACATCAGTCAGACAAAAGATCTGGCTGCTTCAGTCGGGTATGGGTCAGTGCCCCTGCCTGCTCCAAAATGGGATAGGCAATGGAGCAGATGTGAGAGTTGATGCGTTTCAAATCGCTGATCAAATCAATGTGCAAGGAACTGGTGCCAATGCTTTGAGGCGTGTTCTCTTGCAACCGCGCCAAGTGGCGACTGGCATACTCGTGCTCCAAATTGCGAAACTGAACTTTTTGCTCCAACAAAGTTTGTGCATTCCTGACGCCACCGTCCAAAAACACACTCATGCCCAATTGCAAATTAGCGACCAGGCGTTGGTGCAAATCCTCAATCTCTGACAAACCCGCCTCTGAAAACTGACGTCCTTTGGCAATTTTTTTGTCCTCGATGTCTTGCAGCACTCGCTCAATGATGTCGCCAACTTGTTCCATGTTGATGGCAAACGACATGATGTCAGCCCAGCGCTGGCCCTCGCGTTGTGACAAGGCCTCGCGCGAAATTTGCGTCAAATAAAACTTGATGGCGGAA
>RFVJ01000202.1 GCA_009928125.1 Betaproteobacteria bacterium | reverse complement strand
TTCATGCCGGAACAGGCGGCTGAACCTCCCAGACCACTGGGCTCAACGATTTCACTTTTTATCACTTGGAGATTCGAATGACTTTCAAACACCGCGCACTGACGTTGGGCTGCTTTGCAGCCATGGGCCTGGCTGGTACAGCACACGCTGTTCAAATCGCTGGCGACCTGCTGGAGATCTACGGCAACGTTTACCCACAGTACCAAACCGTGACCTTCGGTGATTCATCTGCCACTGGCGCAGCTGTCAGCACTTTGACAGCCGGCAAAACAGGTGCCCAAACCAACACCTTCAAAGCAGGTGCTGTTAGCGCTAACAAGCTCACCCCTGTGAACTCCTACATTGGCTTCACTGGCAAGAAAACCATCGACGGCCTCACCTTGGGCTACGACTTGCAAGGCGTGATCAACATCGACAGCACGGCTTCCAACCCTTCTTTCATGTCCGAGCCACGTGACGCGTTTGTCTACATCAGCCACGCCATGCTCGGCACCCTGCAAGCAGGTCAGCAAGACACCATCTACAAATCCTACGGCGACAGAGTTCGCATGTTGGGCGTGTCTTCCAGCAACTTTGTGTCCACCTCCAACGTGGTCTCTAACCCCACATGGAGCAACAAAGGCACTTCAACTTCGTTCAACACCCGCATCAACGGTCAGTTGCTGTGGACCAGCCCCCGCATCAATGGCTTTGAGGTCGGTTACTCACTGCGCCAAGACCCCAACAAAACAGCCACTCGCAACCAAGGTTTGAGCTCTGTCGGTATCAACTGGACGGACAAAAAATACTACGTCGGCTTGGCTCAAGAGGTCCACGACGACTACTATGCATTCTCGGGCGCAGGCGTTCTAAAGACACCGCCACACGTTTGTCGTTTGGCTACCGCGATGCAGGCGTTCGCATCGGCGCTGACACATCCAAGTTGAAGTACACAGAAACTTCCACGCAAGCAAACGGATTCGCAAGCTATGCCACCAACACTTGGCAAATCACTGGCGAATACGACTTGAACAGCAAAATCTCATTGGCAGCGCAATATGCCAGCAACGGTGCAGGTAACTGCGCATTGAACGGCACCATCTCTTGCTCTACTGTTGGATTGGGTGGCACTTTGGTGGGCTTTGGCGCCAACTACAAGCTGGACAAGAACTTCGCCATCTTCGCTTTGGCTGCTAAAGGTTCTGCCAACTCTGGTGCTGTGATTTCATTGGGCAGTGGCGCTGGCAAAACAGCCATCGGCGGCACCATCAACGCTGCAGCAGTTGGCATTCAAGCCAAGTTCTAATCAAGGCACCTCGGTGCAATGACCTGGCAGGTGTTCTGAAAAGAGCACCTGCTTTTTTTTGCAGACTTGAGGAATCTGAAATGAAGTCAATCATGATTGGCATGCTCTCTCTAGTGAGTTTGTGCGCCCATTCCGCCGATGCAGACGCCATTCAAAGAGGCAAAGGCCTCTTCATGCAACACCAATGCTACAGCTGCCATGGCACTGAAGGTCAAGGCGGCGAGCGCAACGCGGGCCCCAAAATTTTCCCCAACCCAACGCCCTTTGTGGCGTTTGAATTGCAACTGCGGACACCGCGCAACCAAATGCCCCGCTACCCGGTGCAAAGCATCAGCGATGCGCAATTGAAGGATTTGTACGCTTACGTTGAGAACATGCGCACCAGCCCTGCCGTGGCGCAAATTCCCTTGCTCAACAACGCGATGCGCTGAATGCGCCGTGCGCTGTGTAAGCGCACTGTTGCCAACGGGCTCAACGCGCTTGGCACACCACGTCCAGCAAAGCAGGACGTCCTTGCTTCACCTCGGCCAAGGCACGTTGCAACGCACCCTTGAGTTGCGAGGGGTCTTTGATGGGGCCTTCAGCCCACACACCCATGCCTTGGGCAATCTTGGCAAAGTCAATGTCCGGGTTGCGCAAGCTGTTGCCAATCCAAGCTTGGTCGGTGCGTCTGTTGTGCAATGAGGCCATGCGCTGCAAGTGCATCACCTCTTGGTAGTACCCACCATTGTTGTGCATCACCATCAACAGCGGGATTTTGTGATGCGCAGCGGTCCACAAGGCGCCAGGCGCATACAGCAAATCGCCATCTGGCTGAAACGTCACCGTCATTCGGCCCAATGATTTGTTGGCCAAAGCGGCCCCAACGGATGCAGGCAAGCCATAGCCGACACCTTGTCCGCCCGAGCCTCCCAACATTTGGTGATATTGCGTGGTGGGCCAGAGTTTGCGAGCCCATGCAATGCGGTCACTGACGGCCAAACACCAGGGTTCGTTTTTGATCACTTCAAAAGTTTCCATGGCCAAGCGCGCTGTGCTGATGGGTGAGGCATCCCAGCCCAAGGCTGCGCCTTCTTTCGCTTCCTTTAACTGCTGGTCCCAACGCTTTTTCATTTGCTCGCGACGTGCCTCAAAGCTCGCTTTCTGAGCTGCCGTGGCATTTTTCAGGATGTACTCGGTCAACACCGGCATCGATGCTTGTGCTTCTCCGGGTATGGCCATTTCGACCGACAAGAACCTTTGGAAGTCTTGGTAGTTGGAGCGGATGGACACATCGTTCATGCCAATGGTGATGATCTTCACATCGGCTTTGGCTTCTGGGCGAACTGTTTTGAAAGGATCACTGAGGCCATTGACCTGGCCCCAGGGGTCATACACCTCCAACATCAAAATCACATCGGCATCGCGCACCAGCGCACGCTTCATGTCGCTCAAGCACAGGTGATGGGTGTTGGGAAAATTCATGCGCCCACCCAAATCGATGACAGGCGCTTGCAAACTTTCAGCCAACTTCACCAAGGCCTTGACGCCATCTTGGTTGCGCGCGGCACGGTCGGCCATGATGACGGGGTTCTTGGCATTCAGGAGAAGTTGCGCAGCTTCTTGCAGTGCACCGGTGTCACCTTGCAAAGGCAAAGTGGGCCTGAGCTTGGGAATGGTGGGTGGCTTGCCGTGAATGGCGTCTTCTTGTAGATCGATGTCGGCCATGATGACCACAGGACCCATCTGACCGGTCGTGGCCACACGATAGGCACGAACAGTGGACTCCGCAAAATGTTGCAAAGAGCCAGGCGCATCGTCCCACTTCACATAATCGCGCAGCAAAAGCGCAGGGTCCTGCACGGAATGCGACCACTCGGTGCCAGGTCGGCGTTTGTCGGCATCAATGCCATTGCCGCCGAACATGATGACAGGCACACGATCGCACCAAGCGTTGTACACCGCCATGGCCGCATGCTGAAAGCCCACGCTGCCGTGCGCCATCACAGCCATGGGTTTGCCTGCCGCTTTGGCA
Source organism: Betaproteobacteria bacterium (assembly GCA_009928125.1). GTDB lineage: Bacteria > Pseudomonadota > Gammaproteobacteria > Burkholderiales > Burkholderiaceae_C > Limnohabitans_A. The sequence goes on along the minus strand of RFVJ01000202.1, from coordinate 261 downwards.
TAGCCATGCGCAATGGCCACCGACGATTCTTCGTGCAAACACGTGATCAACTCTGGGCTTTTGTTGCCACCGTAGTTGACCACCGACTCATGCAAACTTCGAAAGCTGGAGCCCGGATTGGCCGCGACATATTCCACATTCAAACTTTTGATCACATCGACCATGAAGTCTGAGCCGGGCCGCGGAATGAGTCGGCCACTTTCGACGGCCTTGGCATCCACATCACTCAACTTGCTGTTGGCAGGACCTGCTGGCGTTGCC
>RFVJ01000201.1 GCA_009928125.1 Betaproteobacteria bacterium | reverse complement strand
AGTGATGCGAGCTTGGCTTCAACGCCTTCACGACCCCATGATGCTGGGTAAGTGATGTCTAACGTAGCGCTTTTGAACTTGCCCTGAGTGGACTGTTCAATGTTGCGCAGCTTGGCCATGTCGGCAAAGTCCAGCACAGGCTGGCTGACTTCCAAGCGCATCGGTGGGTTGACTTGGTTGATGTCGAGCAAGTTGGGCTTGGGACCAATGAAAGACACCAAAGACATCACGATGGCTTCGCGAATGGGGTCGATTGGTGGGTTGGTCACCTGTGCAAACAACTGCTTGAAGTAGTTGTACAGCGGCTTGTTTCTGTCGGACAAAACAGCCAAGGGGCTGTCGTTGCCCATGGAGCCCAAGGCTTCTTCGCCGGCTTGTGCCATGGGGGCCAACAAGAATTTGATGTCTTCTTGGGTGGTGCCAAAGGCTTGTTGCAAGTCGAGCAAAGATTCTTTGGACACAGGCGCTTCTGCGGTGGTGGCTTTGACGTCATCCAACTTGATGCGCAAGTTTTCAATCCACTGCTTGTAGGGCTTGCTGCTGGCCAGGTTCGACTTGAGTTCTTCGTCGTCGATCATGCGGCCTTGCGGCGTGGTATTCATAGAAAGCCTTGCGGCGCTCGTCCATGGTGTTGTGGTTTTCCCATGGCTCGGGAATCATCATCATCACGGCTTGGCTGATGGGGTAGCCGGCCATGGTGAGCAACTCCAAGCAGTTGTCAAACGTGGCCGTGTCAGATTGGCCCGCAAAGCTGATGGGGTAGAGCTTGTGCAAATCGGGACCAAGCACAGGCGAAGACATCACACCTTCGCGCGCCTTCATCCAGTTGTAGTTGCCCTTGACCGTGTTGATCTCACCGTTGTGCGCCACATAGCGATAAGGGTGCGCCAAGGGCCACTCTGGGAAGGTGTTGGTGGAGAAACGTTGGTGTACCAAACCGAGAGCGGACACGCAGCGCTCGTCTTCCAAGTCACGGAAGTAGGTACCCACCTGATCGGCCAACAGCAAGCCCTTGTACACCACGGTACGGCTTGACATGCTGGGAATGTAGTACTCGTTGCTGTGCTTGAGTTGCAGGTTTTGAATGGCCGCGCTGGCTGTTTTGCGAATGACGTACAGCTTGCGCTCCAACGCGTCTTGCACAATCACATCGGCGCCGCGGCCAATGAAGATCTGCTTCAACACAGGTTCTTTTTCGCGAACAGTGGGCGACATGGGCATGTCACGGTTGACCGGCACATCGCGCCAACCCAACAAGACCTGACCTTCGGCTTTCACAGCACGCTCGAGTTCTTGTTCGCAAGCCATGCGTGACGCATGTTCTTTGGGCAAGAACACCATGCCCACACCGTACTCACCTTGCGCTGGCAAAGTGACGCCCTGCTTGGCCATCTCTTCTCTATAGAGTGCGTCTGGCAATTGAATCAAGATACCCGCACCGTCACCCATCAACTTGTCGGCACCCACCGCACCCCGGTGGTCCAAGTTTTCAAGAATCTTCAGGGCTTGCGTCACGATGGCGTGCGTTTTGGCGCCTTTGATATGGGCCACAAAGCCCACACCACAAGCATCGTGTTCTTGAGTGGGGTCATACAAACCCGTTTGTTGCAAAGATGATTTTTCGGCAGCCGAAGTCATGGCGCACTCCTAAAGATATTTCGCGGGAACGTGAGCATATTGCATTGCAACAAAAATGCCAAGAAAAATAATTGGGGTCAGATCAACATTAATTTCTTCTTTTTCCAAAATTAAATTAATTGGGGACAGATCAAAATTGAATCAAAAAGAATTCAAAAATGCCAATGAATTGGCAAATTACTGGCTCTGCGGGGGTGATTTAAAGGGTCTGCCCGCCTTTTGCGGCAGGATGGGACGTTGCGTTTTCTTTTGCAAAGACTTTAAAAATTCAGGTCGACCCACAACCCGGCTCTTCAAAACCGACTCCGTCAGGTCTTTTTGCATTGACGCTGAAAGTCCTGCGGCCACATACGCTGCATAAGCGGCTTCCCTGGAAAAAGGTGTGTTTCCCAATCCCCAATACAGTGCATGCGGCGTCACCAATTTGTCGATTTTTTGACCAATCAGGTGCTTGTAACTGGACCAATTGAAATCTTCTGCCACTTCAGCCACCCCTGCCCTGACCGGGTTCAAATCGATGTAGGCCATGCAAGTCAAGAGGTAGGCTTCCGAATCAATCACCGACGATTTGTAACGACCTTCCCACAAAGTGCCGCTTCGTTGGTGGCGTTGATTGAAGTAACGCACATAACTTCTGCCAACCGCTTGCATCATCAAAGACATGGCCTCTTCGCTGGGCGGCGTGAGCAACATGTGAAAGTGATTGTCGAGCAACACATAGGCATTGACGGCCACTTTGTGACGCTGCGACTCTTCTAGCCAGAGGCTGTAGAGCATTTTGCGATCGGCCTCGTCCATCACGATGGGCTGACGGTTGTTCCCCCGCTGAATCACATGATGCGGGTAACCTGGTAGGGCTAAACGAGGATGACGGGCCATGCGCGAATGCTAACCCGAAAGGAATTAATGTTGATCTGACCCCAATGAAGGGTAACGAAATGCAAGGGCTTCGCTGAGGCCGAATTCGCTCAGGAGGGCATGCAGGCGGTCGGCGGCGCCGGCTTTGGGGCGGCCCGTGTAGCGGGCCAGGATGAGTTCGTTTTTCATGCTGTGCTCCCAGCCCACCAGTTCGGTGACGGTGACGGTGTAGCCCTTGGACTCTAGATAGAGACACCGCAGGACATTGGTGAGTTGGCTGCCGATTTCGCGGGTGTGCAAGGGATGACGCCAGAGTTCAGCCAAGGGGGTGCGAGATACATTCAGCGCTTTGTTTTGGCGCAGCTTGGCAGCCACTTCAGCTTGGCAGCAAGGCACCAAGACCATGGCGCGGGCTTTTTTCAGCAGGCCAAAGGCAATGGCATCGTCGGTGGCCGTGTCACACGCATGCAAGGCCGTGACCACATCGATTTGCGCAGGCATTTGGTCTGATTGCGAGGACTCGGCCACAGAGGTGTTTAAAAACACCATGCGCTTGAAGTCCAAGCGCTGCGCCAAAGCACGAGAGGCCTCGACCAATTCGGCCCGCGTCTCGATGCCGTAAATGTGACCTTGCGACAAAGCTTTGAAAAACAAGTCGTAAACGATGAAGCCCAAGTAAGACTTGCCAGCACCATGATCGGCCAAGGTCAAACCCCAATGGCGGGCCTGCGCATCAGCAGGTTTGGCTGCATCTTCCGCCGACAGCTCTTTCAGAATTTTTTCGATGAACTGAAACAAGTGCAAAACCTGTTTGAGCTTGCGACGTGAATCCTGATTGAGTTTGCCTTCGCGCGTGAGAATGTGCAGCTCTTTGAGCAACTCGATCGACTGGCCTGGACGCAGGTCGAGGTCCAAGGGTTTGGGCGCGTCTGACTTGGCGTTATTTTTTTTCATTGCTGTCATTCTGGGGCAGCGATGGCCCCACGTTCAAGTCTTGCCACCCTTTCAAACCCAAGCGGTTCATGGTGGCCATGTTGGCTTCAAAGATATCTTCTGCATTTGGAAACGCTGCCA
>RFVJ01000021.1 GCA_009928125.1 Betaproteobacteria bacterium | reverse complement strand
CCCGGCAGCATCGAGTTTTTATCGGGGGACATGCTCAGCCCCGATTTAGGTCATTTCGACCATGTGGTCTGCATGGATTCGCTGATTCACTACAACTGCGATCAGATTGCCGATGCATTGGCTGCACTGGGCCAACGCACCCGTGGCAGCATGGTGTTCACCTTTGCGCCCCGCACACCTTTGTTGGCCTTGATGCACAGCATGGGCAGACTCTTCCCGAGCTCGGATCGCTCCCCCTCTTTGTCACCCATTGCGCATTCTGCGTTGCTGCAAAAGTTGGACACACACCCAGAACTCACCCAATGGCAAGGCGGTCGCATGCAACGCGTGGCCAGTGGTTTCTATACCTCTCAAGCTTGGGAGTGGACACGCGCATGACACTGAAAATGCCAGCATGGTTGTCGGCTTATGCAACGCGCTTCATGCCGTTTGCGGATGCCGCCTCGCCCGACCTGCCCTTGGGCAGATTGCTGCGCTTGTCCATGTTTCAACTGGTCATTGGCATGATCACCGCGTTGTTGGTCGGCACCTTGAACCGCGTGATGATTGTGGAGTTGCATGTCCCAGCCTGGTGGGTGGCTTTGGCAGTGGCCATTCCCATGGTGTTTGCACCCCTTCGTACCCTGATTGGTTACCGCAGCGATACCCATCCATCTGCATTGGGGCTGAGACGCATTCCTTATCTCTGGACAGGCAGCTTGCTGCTGTTTGGTGGCTTGGCTGTGATGCCATTTGCATTGCTTTTATTGGCTGAAGCGGTCCCCGATACCTTGCTGCTTGGCCAACTGGGCGCCGGTCTTTCTTTCATATTGATTGGTACGGGCCTTCAAGTGACGCAAACGGCTGGCATGGCATTGGCCAATGACGTGGCGCAAGAAGACAAGCGTCCTCGTGTCGTGGCTTTGTTGTACTGCATGTTGCTGCTGGGCATGATTGTGAGCAGCGTGGTCTACGGCTTGTTTTTGGCTGACTTCACGCCCCTCCGAATGATTCAAGTCATCCAAAGTTCTGCGGTTTTGGTCATTGTGGTCAACCTGATTTCGATGTGGAAACAAGAATCACGGCAAGCCAAGCGCGGTGCCCGCGCACCCGGTGGTTTTAGCGCCAGTTGGAAAGAACTCATCGCCATGCCCCAGATGCGCCGCTTTTTATGGACAGTGGGTTTGGGCTCTCTGGCCTTCAGCATGCAAGACATTGTCCTAGAGCCATACGGTGCTGAAATTTTAGGCTTGGACGTTGGCAACACCAGCTCGCTCACGGCCATGGGCGCCATCGGCTCTTTGGTGGCTTTTGGTTTGTCGGCCAAATGGTTGGCCTCCGGCTGGCATGCATGCCGACTGGCCAGCTTTGGCATCTTGATGGGCTTGCCCGCTTTTGCTTTGGTCATTTTTGCGGCGCCCACCGAGTCTGTGACCCTGTTCCGCACAGGCGTGGTCTTGATTGGTTTTGGCTCTGGTTTGTTTTCAGTCGGCATGTTGGTCACGGCCATGTCGTTTCAGAACACTCGCATGAGCGGTTTGATTCTAGGCACCTGGGGTGCAGTGCAGGCCACGGCCACAGGCGCTGCAATGGCCATGGGTGGCGCCCTGCGAGATGTGGTGTCGGAGATGGCGTTGTCAGGCCGTCTGGGTGAAGCACTCAACTCGCCCATCACGGGCTACAGCTTTGTGTACCACTTGGAAATTTATTTGTTGTTTGTGGTGTTGATTGCCTTGGGTCCGCTGCTGAAAAGCAGCCGACGCGAAGTTCCTGCACCGATTTTGAAATTTGGTTTGGCTGAGTTGCCAAATTGATGGGCATTGATTTAACAAGGAGCAGTCTTATGGAAACAGGCGCTATTACTCAGTATGTCGACGTCGCACAGTTGGTGCTGTACGTATTTTGGGCATTTTTTGCGGGCCTGATTTATTACCTCTTGCGCGAAAACCACCGCGAGGGCTATCCCATGGACTCAGGCCGTGAGAACGGCCCCAAACAAGAGGGTTGGCCCCCTGTGCCCTCCCCTGTCACCTACAAAACCCACGACGGGCATGTGATGTTGTCACCCGATCTGAACCGTCCTGATGGTCAATACAGTGCACAACCGACCACCCAATGGAACGGCGCACCCATTGAACCTGTGGGCGATCCATTGCTGGCAGGTGTTGGTCCTGGTGCTTGGGCGATGCGTGCCGATGTGCCCGATATGGAACATGGTGCACCCAAAATTGTGCCTTTGCGTTTGGCCCCTGATTTTTCTGTGGCACATCAAGACATCGAGCCGCGTGGTTTGGCCGTCGTTGGTGCAGATCGAAATGTCGCTGGCCATGTGGTTGAACTTTGGGTTGACCGCATGGAAATGATCTTTCGTTACATCGAAGTCAAACTCGAAGGCTCAGAGAAAACGGTGTTGCTGCCCATGAACTTTGCCAGAATCAAAAAGCAAGGCATTCATGTGCACGCCTTGTTGGCCCACCAATTTGCCAATGTGCCGCAAACCAAATCGCCTGATCAGATCACCATGCTGGAAGAAGAAAAAATCACGGCTTACTACGGCGCCGGCACTTTGTACGCAACCCCTGAGCGTCAGGAGCCTCTGCTGTGAGAGCCAAAAACATCAGTGCGACCCACGAGCATGAGTGGGAAGCGGCCCCTGGCTTGCCTTCCACCTTGCCCGAAGGGGAACACATCGTCTGGCAAGGGTCTCCCAACTGGCAACAGTTGGCGATTCACGCATTCCATGTGCGCAAAATTGCCATTTACTTTGCACTGATGGTTGGCATTCAACTGACACACCTTTGGGGTGAAGGGCTTGAAGGTCGGGAGTTGGTTGTCCCTATCGTGGTCAGCACCTCTTTGGCCATGTTGGCTCTGGCATTGCTGACCACGTGCGCATGGTTTGCAGGCAAGAGTTCTCTCTATACCTTCACGAACAAGCGCGTGGTGATGCGCATTGGCATTGTGCTGACACTCACTTTCAACTTGCCCTATCGCCGCATTGCAGGCGCCTCAGCCAAAGTCTATTCAAACGGTTGCCAAGACATTGCCTTGGCGCTGTACCCAGAGGATCGCATTGGTTGGGCGCATTTGTGGCCCCACCAAAAGGCTTGGCATGTGAAGCACCCTCAGCCAACCTTGCGCTGCGTGCCCCAGGGCGAAGAAGTCAGTCAATTGCTGTTCAGCATGTGGCGTGAACACCACCAAGCCGACAAAGTGCTCACGGGTGCAATTCATGTGCAGCCCCCCAACGACAGCCGGACGCATGCGCCAGAAGGGGTCATGGCATGACTCGCGAATCGACTTTGCCGTTGTCGACGCCCTCAGCGTCATCTTCCGCGTCATTTCCAAGGTCCGTGAAGCTGATCGCCAGCATGTTGCTGTTGATTTTGCTCGCTGTGGGTTTTGCAAGATGGCAAGGGATTTCAGACAGGCAAGTCGATGCGGCAACTGTTTGGCAGCTGGATCTGATTTTCACAGATGGCCCGCAGGGTGCAGTGATTGTGAAAGATGCCAAGAATCGAATTGAAATCGCCAAATTTGAAGGTGAACAAGGTTTTCTGCGCAGCACATTGCGTGCTTTGGCGCGTGAACGTAAACGCCAAAGCATTGGCCCCGATGCACCCATGCAACTGCTGGGCCGCGCGGATGGTCGCTTGACTTTGCTTGACCCGAGCACCCAACAACGCATTGACTTAGAAGCCTTCGGCCCGAGCAATGTCGCGGTCTTTGCAGGACTGCAAAAGACCAGCCTCGCCACAACACAGATTGTTCAAATTCCAGGAAATGACAGGAGCTCCCAATGAATGCCACAGCCGTTCGCACCATTGAAACCGTTGAAGATGCCAATAAAAAGGCGGTTCATGACGATTTGATCAGCCCTCGCTTCTACACCACCGACTTCGCGGCCATGGACCGCATCAACATCGAACCTGTGCGCGCCGAGTGGGACAAGATGATGGCCGAGTACGAAGGCGACAACAACCACGATCACTTTCAGCGTGATGCCGCGTTTGCCGACGAAGTGCGTGACAACATGGCCAAACTTTCACCCGAAATGCGACAAGAGTTCATGGACTTTTTGGTCAGCTCACTCACCTCCGAGTTTTCGGGCTGTGTGTTGTACAACGAAATTCGCAAGAACGTCACCAACCCCGATATCAAACAACTGATGACCTACTTGGCACGCGACGAATCCCGTCATGCAGGTTTCATCAATTTGTCATTGCGTGACTTCAATTTGGGCATCGACTTAGGCAACCTCAAGCGCACCAAAAAATACACCTACTTCAAACCCAAATACATTTACTACGCCACCTACCTCTCCGAGAAAATTGGCTATGCACGCTACATCACCATCTTTCGACAATTAGAAAAGCACCCTGAGAAGCGTTTTCATCCCATCTTCCGTTGGTTTGAACTCTGGTGCCGCGGCGGCAACAAACTGTGGATTCGCTTTTTCTTATTGGCCGTCTACGCCACCATGTACGTGCGAGATCACACACGTCCCATGCTGCACGAAGCCATGGGCTTGGATTCGAGCGAATACGACTACCAAGTCTTCCGCATCACCACGGCCATCACGCAGCAAGTGTTCCCACTGGCCTTGGACACCGACAACCCCAAATTCCGCCGCGGTCTCGAGCGCTTGTTTGCCATATCGCAAGACATGGAAAAAGCCAAATCACGTGGTGGCCTCATTGGCAAATTGCAACAAGGTGTTTGCGCCGTCAAAGCCTTGGGCACCTTTGCCAGTCTGTACATGATGCCTGTCATTCAACAAGACTTGTCACCGCAAGTTCGCATGGAACCCGCATGGTAATGGACGTCGTTTGGGCCTGTGTATTCACAGCCATGTGCTGGTGGTTTGGCACGGGTGTGATTTTGTGGCTTGATCGATTACCACCTGCAAGTTTTCGCTGGAGCTTGTTGGGTTGGACCATGCTCTTGATTTTGAGTTTCAAGGGCGTCTACGAAAGCATGCGCGAGGTCAGCGTTGCCAACGCTTACCTGGCGTTTGGCAGTGTGATTGTGATGTGGGGCTGGCACGAATTGGCCTTTCTCACAGGATGGATCACCGGCCCACGCAAAGTTCCCTTAACCGAAGGCGCACAAGGTTGGCAACGGTTTCAAGAATCGGTGCAAGTCATGCTGCACCACGAACTGGCCTTGCTCATCAATTTCGGTTTGTTGTGGCTGATGCAAACGGACCAACCCAACCATGTGGCCATTTGCACATTTGCCTTGCTCTGGTTCATGCGCTTGTCTGCCAAGTTGAATCTCTTTTTTGGCGTGCCACAAAACGGCGCGCAGTACCTGCCAGCCCATTTGATTTACCTGGCCAGCTACTTTCGCTCGCGGTTGATCACCCCTTGGTTTGTGGTGTCGATCAGTGCAGCCGTTGGCACATGGTGTTGGCTGGTTTGGCAAGCGCAGCAAGGGGTCATGGCCATCACCACAGGTTGGGTCATGTTGGCCACCCTCTTGGGCTTGGCCATTGTGGAGCACCTCATCATGATTTTTCCATTGCCACTGGAGCGGCTTTGGGGCTGGGCCATGGGCCAGTCCTCGGTGGAATCAGCGCTTTCCACCCCACCTTAAGGCTTTCATGAACGCATTCAACGCCAATGGTTTTTCACATCCCGGTCTGAACGCAAGGCAGCCTGGGGGCAATGGCGGCAGCTCGGATGCCCGTCCCATGGCTGTCATCATCGGCAGTGGCTTTGGCGGATTGGCCGCAGCCATTCGTTTGAGTGTCAAAGGTTACCAAGTGAAGGTGCTCGAAAAACTCGATGCGCCAGGTGGTCGCGCTTATGTTCACCGCCAAGACGGTTTCACCTTTGATGCGGGCCCCACCATCATCACTGCACCGTTTTTGTTGGAAGAGCTTTGGACGCTGTGCGGCAAAAAGTTTGCGGACGACGTGACGTTGGTGCCCATGGACCCGTTTTACAGAATTCGGTTTGACGATGGGACTTGGTTCGATTACTGCGCTGATGAAGCCAAAATGCTAGACGAAGTGGCGCGCTTCTGCCCAGAGGATGTGCAAGGCTATTTGGATTTTGTGAAAGATGCAGAGCGCTGCAAGACACTGGGTTTCGAAGGCTTGGGCTCCATTGCGTTTGACACCTTGGGCGACTTGATCAAAGCCATACCGTCCTTCGTCAAAATGGGCGCATGGCGCAGCATCTACGCTCTGGTAGCCAAACACTTTCAGAATGACAAGCTGCGCACCGTCATGAGCTTTCACCCCTTGCTGATTGGAGGCAACCCTTTCTCGGTCACAGCGGCCTATGCCTTGATCAACTCCCTCGAAAGAACTTGGGGCGTGCACTCTGCCATGGGTGGCACGGGGGCCATCGTCAAAGCCATGGTGGGCTTGCTAGATTCACGCGGCATCCAATTGCGACTGAACGCACCCGTGACACAAATACGCATCACAAACGGCAAAGCTTGTGGTGTGGAGTTGGCATCAGGCGAGTTCATCGCCGCCGACATTGTGGTGAGCAATGCCGACACCGCTTGGACTTACAAGAACTTGGTGGCATCTGAGCATCGGCGGCATTGGACCAATCACAAAATTGAGAAGGGCCGCTATTCCATGGGCTTGTTTGTTTGGTACTTTGGCACTTCCAAGCAATACCACGACATACCGCACCACATGATGGTGCTGGGGCCACGCTACAAAGAATTGCTCACTGACATTTTCAAGCGTCACCATCTGGCCAAAGATTTCAGTCTGTACTTGCATCGCCCCACAGCCACCGATCCATCGTTGGCGCCGGAGGGTTGTGATACTTTTTACGCACTCTCGCCTGTCCCCCATTTGGACAGCGGTACGGATTGGCGCCAATATGCTGAAACGTACAGAGCGGCCATTGCAGAAGCGCTGGAAGCATCCGTTCTTCCTGGCCTGCGGGATGCCATCGTCACCTCCAAAATCTCGACACCACAAGACTTCCACGACAACTTGTGGTCTTACAAAGGCGCAGGCTTTGGACTCGAGCCTTTGCTCTTACAGAGCGCTTGGTTCCGTCCTCACAATCGAAGCGAAGACATTCCAGGTTTGTACATGGTGGGTGCAGGCACGCATCCAGGCGCAGGCGTTCCCGGCGTGTTGATGTCGGCCAAGGCACTTGAAACGGTGGTCCCCCATGTTTCAGTTTAATCCCATTCCCAACACAGCCAACCTGGAGGCCTGCGTCGCCATGATGAAGGGTGGCTCGAAAACTTTTTTTGCAGCCAGTCGATTGCTACCGCCTCGCATTCGCACCGCCGCCATTGCTTTGTACGCCTTTTGCCGCGTGGCAGATGACTTGGTCGATGAAGCCTTGCCCGGCCAAGCCCCCCTTGAAGTTCTGCGCGAACGCCTCGACGCCATCTACGCAGGCACACCCAAAGACCACGTGGAAGATCATGCCTTGAGCATGGTGGTTCAACAATATGAGCTGCCCCGACATTTTTTAGATGCTTTGATTGAAGGCTTTGCGTGGGACGCCAGAGGTCGCCGCTATGACAGCATTGAGGAAGTGCATGATTACGCTGCCCGTGTAGCAGGCAGCGTGGGCGCCATGATGTGTTGGATCATGGGCCCACAGAACACAGACACACTGGAGAGAGCATGTGAATTGGGTGTGGCCATGCAACTGACCAACATTGCCCGAGATGTTGGCGCAGACGCCGCCATCGGCCGAATTTATTTGCCCAGACGTTGGTTGATTGAAGCCGGTGTTCAACCTGAAGAATGGTTACAAAACCCTGTGCTGACACCTGGTATTCAAATCGTTGTGGCCCGGTTGCTCGAGGAAGCAGATCGGCTTTACAAGCAATCACAGCCTGGCATCGCAGCCTTGCCACCCGATTGCCGTTCTGCCATTTTGGCAGCCAGCATGATCTACCGAGAGATTGGTGTTCAACTCAAACGTGAAGGGTTGGATTCTGTCAGCGTACGCACCGTGGTGAGTTCCACGCGCAAGTTGGTGCTGTTGGCCTCTGCATGGACCCAAGCGGCTTGGATACGAACAGCTGAACATCAACCCAAGCCTCTTCAAGCCATCCAATTTTTGGCCCTTCACAAGCAAAACACACAGGCCAGTGCGCAATGGGCCGGTGCTTACTTTCCCAACCGTGCCATGCCACAACGCGTGGCATGGGTTTTTGATTTACTTGAACGACGTGAAAACGAGCGCCTTCAAGGGCGTCAACGTCTTCACTCTTGACACTGCAAACCACCTCACAAGGAGAACATGATGAAAATTCAAAGCGGACTGAACGTTGTCAGTGCATTCTTTTGGACATTCTGGGCAACGCTGTCTTTGGCTGGCTTGATTCAGCACAGCGGTACAGGCTATTTTTATGTGTTTGCGGTGGCTTTGATTGCCTGCTTAGGCATGCACCGTGTCACGATGAAGGCCATCGAGAAATTCATGGCCATGCACGCCAATAAATCAGCTTCACACTGATTTGCACAAAGGTCTTCTCACAAGTTGATGCATTGCGCATCAACTGAAGACAAGCAGTGCCAGGGCTGCTTGTCGCGATCAGGGTTTATTTGCGTGGGCGGTTGAACCAATTGGCCAACATGAACAGACAGAACACCACGTACAAGATGATGAGAATGTGAGTTGTTTGCATCGTATTTTCCTTTGGCTTTGCTGATGAAATCGAATTTTTAAGAATCTCTTAACAAGGGTTTCATGGCCAACAGCGTCAGTATCAGCATCACAACTTCAATGCCGTAAACAGTGGCATACCCCGTTACAGAATTGGACCATTGTGCCACGCCATCGCGTAGCAAGCCACCCAAAGCCATGCCAATGCCTGAAGCAGTTGCCTGAACGGCACCCCATGCACCCATGGCCAAGCCCACTTGATCGGGGGGCGCCAGGTTCATGCTGGCAGTCAAAGTACCGTGCGCGAACAAGCCGCCGCCCAGGCCAATCAAAAACACACCCAAGACAAACAGGGACACAGACATCATCGGTGCCGCCAAAATAATGAACACAAAAGCAGGCAAACCCGTCCACGCACCCCAGCTTGCCATTTGATAAGGGTCTGCCCCCCGAGTGATAACCCTGGATGCCCATGCGAAACCAATCAAGCCGCCCAGGGCCAAGGTGAAGGTCAAGAGCGTGGTGGATGACACGCTGAGCTTTAAAATTTCGCCGCCGTAGGGCTCCAACAAGACATCTTCCATGGTGAAGGCCATGGAGCCTAAACCCACAGCCAAGAGCCTTCGAAGGGTGTGCGGGCCTGCACAGAATAATTTCCACGAATGCTGAAATGATTCTTCTGCGGGCAAACCTGGCTGACGTTGGCGACTGCGTGCTTCTTGTTTCCACACCGCCACCACATTCAAAACCAACGTGACAACCGCCACGGCTTGAACCACTCGGATCAAAACACCCGGGCTGTAGTCGGCCAACAAATCACCCAAAATCAAGGCGCTGCCCATCATGCCCAAGAGTTGCATGACATACATCAGCCCCACCACTTTGGCTTGCTTTTCTTGAGGTGCCAAATCGGTGGCCAAGGCAAGTCCTGCCGTTTGCGTGGTGTGGATTCCCACCCCGACCAAGATGAATGCAACGGCAGCACCCAATTGCCCCACCCATTGCGGCGCTTGAGCAGACTGCCCAGCACCTGACAAGACCAACAAAGCAAATGGCATGATGGAGAAACCACCAAATTGCATGAGGGTTCCCATCCAAATGAAGGGCACGCGTCGCCAACCGAGATGCGATCGGTGGTGATCAGATTGAAAACCAATCAAAGCTCGAAACGGGGCAATCAGCAGTGGCAAAGCCACCATGAATGACACCAAGCTTGTGGGGACACCCATCTCGACAATCATGACGCGATTGAGCGTGCCCACCAGCATGACCATGGCCATGCCGACAGAAATTTGAAACAAAGAAAGTCGCAGCAAACGGGACAATGGCAAATCGTCACTGGCAGCGTCTGCAAATGGCAAGAAGCGTGGGCCCAACTGACTGGCCCATGAAACAACCCATTGGGTTTTGGTACGGTTCATTTTGAAAAATCAAAAGAAAGTACCAAGCGCGGTAAAGCGCTTGGTCTTTCTGCGAGTTTCACCTCGTTACTTTTTAACTGCCGGTTCAGCAGCAGGTGCTGCAACTGCAACAACCTTACCTGCGCCGCCATTCAAAAAGCCTTTCACCCATGTCGTGTTCAGCGTCAAAGCCAAGTGCACGCTGAATGAGGCAATAGCCACAGCAGCGATGAACACTGGAATGCCCACTGAAGGCTTCACCACGGTCCACATTTTTGCGTAAATCATGATGACTCCTTACTTAAGCCAGGGTGAATAGATATAGGCTAACAGATGAGCAAATGCGGCAATCATGCCGAAAATCTGCGTGCCTTGAATGAGATTACGGTGAATCTCTTCCGATTCGGCCTCGGTCAAACCGCTGGGCCCTACTTTGTCAGATGACATAGCATTCTCCTAGGAGGAAGACGTGCACAACCCGCACGAGGGTATTCATGGCCGGATGACCACAAATTCTGGACATCACGCTGCTTTTGCAACGCGATTGAATGAAGGCAAAGCTTGTTCAACATTCAAGCTCTCCTTGGCATTCGAAATGGGAGCATCGCCTGCACCACAGGCGACAACAAACGGGGCACTGACAAGGTCTCGTGAAAAGCCAGTAACTTTTCGCCGGCGTACGAGAAGTTCAACAATGCGCGTTGATAAAAAGGCGTGTCCTCCAGTTGCTCATGGACCGAGACTGGCGTGTCACTTCGCATGCGCCTGCCAATTTGCCAACCTGTTTTGCGCAGCGATTGAACAGGCGCTGAGGGCATGGTTTCCACTTGGCCTTGAGATGTAAAGCGCAGGGAGAGCAGTTTGTCTTCTTGACCTGGCCAAGCCATGTCATAAAAAACCAAACTGCTGTTGTCTTTCATCTTGGCGCGCGACCAATTCCAAGTGTGAAAAGCCTCTGTGATGGGCTCGTTGCCTTCATTGGAATCGAGATAGGCCTGCCCCTTCCATTGCAAACGGGGTGAAGACAAATTCACCTCTACGCGTGACGATGGCGCAAGGGGTCCCCAGCGATGCGAACCTTGTTGATCAATGGGCACCGAAAAATTAAACAACTGTTCAGGCCATACGCGAATTTCACCCTGAATGCGCTGCAACCAAGGGGTTGATACTTCATTGATCTGAATTCGCAGCGAGTCACCCTCCCAGGTCACAGCACTGGGGCCAATCACAAATTCCTTGGCGTCACGGGTGCAACTTTCTTTACCGCGCTCAGTCATGGCCCAGCGACTTGCACCTTTGCTGTAAATGGCCACATTCAATGCACAATGATTTTCAGGATCGGCTTGACCTGAGCGCCTGGCCCATGCGTAATAGGGCGAGAACACACTGCCCACAAATGCAATGAGTGTCATGCCGTGTTGTCCGTCGTCACTCATGGCGTCGATGTACCACCAGAGGTAGCCGTTTGTGGGAACCGATTGGTCAAACCGTGGCTGGCCATCAGGGCCTCGGCCGCCAGTCGACCGGACATCGCTGCCATGGGCACGCCAGGTCCCGGGTGCACACTGCCCCCGGCCAGAAACAGGCCCGGGAGGGGCGTTTTCGATCCAGGACGAGAGAACAGGCTGGTCCATCCATGCGTGGCTTGGCCATAAAGTGCGCCCCCCGATGCTGGAAAGCGATGGTGAAATTCTGCTGGGCTGGTCCGCACACAATTGAAAGGCGTGATCTCTAGTTTCAAGCCCAAACGCTCTAAATGTTGGAAGCTCTCTGTTTGACATTGCGCTAAGGCCTCCTCACTCAACCCATTCACATCACCCACTGCAGGTGCATTCACCAAACACAACAAACGTTGCGGCTCGTTTTGCAACACCTGACCAGGCTGGTCTTGCGCACAGACGTAGACTGTTGGCCTTTGAGGCAAGCGCTGACGTTTGAAGATGTCTTCAAATTCGCTTGAATAATCGTCATGAAAGAAGACGTTGTGGCGATCCAAAGCAACGCCTTGCGCTTTGGCGTGAACCGACCAAGTCAATGCTGACAATGAACGTGGTGGCGCTTTGGCGGGCACTGCACTGCGCACTTCATGCGACAGCATGCCTTCACGCAAAGCAGATGCATCGCCATTGAAGACCACGGCATCGGCTGGAATTTCTTCGCCAGTGCTCAAGCGAACGCCTGCGACGCGTCCTTGCCTTTGCAAAATTTGACTGCACGGCGTATTGAATCTGAACTGTGCACCCCGCGCCTGTGACAAGCGTGCCAAGGTTGCAGACAAAGAAGTCATGCCACCCTTGGCAGACCAGACGCCTGCCATTTCAACTTGGGCAATCAACAACAAGGTTGCTGGTGCCTCCCAAGGAGAGGAACCACAGTAAGTGGCATATCGCGCAAACAATTGTCGCAATCGCTCATCTTTGAATTGCAAGCACATCTGCTGCCAAAGCGTTCGCATGGGCCCCAATTGCGCCAACTGTCCCAAGCCCTGCGGACCCAAACGGGTCATCAAGGACAACATGTTGGGCCGCGCAGAGCGGATCACAGGCCCTTCCAAGTTTCGATACGTTTCTTGTGCAGTGTGGCAAAACTTGCGAAACAGCAATGCTTCCGACGGGCTGGCCCATTTTTCAATGTTGGCTTCACTCTCTTGCGAGTTGGCAGACAAATCAAGCTGACTGCCATCTGGCCAAAAGTGCCTGGCCAAGACCGACAAGGGTGTGAGCGTCAGTTCTTGCGACAGGCTGGTGCCCACCTCTTGAAACAATTCGTCAAATACCCAGCGCATGGTGAAAACCGTGGGACCACTGTCAATTTTGGCGCCGAGCACCTCGCGGGTATGCACCTTGCCACCTGGCACCGATGACGCTTCAAGAACAGTCACCTCGTACCCATGGTGTGACAATCGCAAAGCACTGGTCAAGCCCCCCATGCCCGCACCCACAATGACCACCCTTTGTTTAGACATGCGCTGCCTCTTGCTCACTGGCGTTGGCAGCCAACTTGGTTTGCAGAGTGTTCATGCTCAGATCGTCACCAAAATCTTGTCCCATCCACAGACCACTCATGCCCAGGACCTGCATGTGAACAAACAATGATTCAGAAAAGAAATCGTTTTTATAGGCCGCTGTGACGGCAGTTTGATGTGCGCCCTGAAATGCATAGTCACGCATGGCTTGTTGGTCTTGCCACAAACTGAAAGTGCATTGCCTCACGAGTGGGATTTCGCCCAAGCCCATCGACAACAAACAACCTTTTGAATGTTGCAAATCAGCCTGAGCAGCTGGGGCATGCCGCCAAAATGACATGGCCTTGGAAGGCACAATGCTGGCGCGCGTCAAGACAGCCAAGGGCTGAACTTTGTTACCAGAAAGGACCGCGCCATATTTGCGACTGACCTCATCGGTCAAAGGCCATTTGGCTTGGTCCCATGAGCCACGTGCAGAGGTCACAGCCAGGAGACCACACCAACTTTCACGGGCTTTTTCGCGCATGGCACTGATGTGGGGGCCATGCAAGAATTTGAGTGCAGAGTCGGTGTTTTTAAAACGGCAAACCAGCCCTTGGTGGGAAGGACTGGGTCTTAAGCTGAAGCCACCTGCATGACCACTGCCCATCACCTTGGCAAACAACAAGCCAGGCACCTGCTTCAGTGCCGCAGGACCTGCGACCAAGCGCATCCATCCCCAACTGCGATGCTGACGCACGTAGTCCACCAACACGATCACAACCACGCCTGAGACGTCAGTGTTGACAAATTCAAGCGTGTTCATGAATGTGCTTACTTGCTTGCAACCGTGGTGGACGTCACCTCGGTCTGACCACCCAACTCTGGGAAGTCTTTGGCCATCTTGGCGCCATTCAAAGGTTTGTAGGCACCTTGATGACATGTGGCGCAATTGACTTTGGCCACATCGCCCAACTCACCCTTGCGATGCGCAGGAAATGTGTCTGTCAAGGGCTCCATGTAGTCTTTGTTCAAGTCTCGGGCCATGCGAATGCCATACCAAGCTGTGGCACGCTGTGGTGGATTGCCTTTCCAACTCACAAACGACTGTGTGTTGTGGCAGTACGTGCAGTTCACCCCCAAAGAGGTGGACATGTGCGTCATCAAACCGTAGGTCCACTCAGCTTGCTTGATCGATTGGTTGTTACCCGCTGGCAATGCGGTTGTGCCACCCACGCGAATGTTTTGCGCACCCAGCAAGAAAGGCGTGAAAGGGTCATTGGGCAGTGAACTCAGGTTGACCACTTTGGCGGGCTCGTTCTGACCCGCCTTGTCGCCCATGAAGTTAGAACCATAGGGTTGATGATTGGCCTTGAACCAAATTTCTTTGGGCACAGGCTGCCCACGGTGACAGGTGTAGCAAGTCACGCCTGTGGCACTGACGTGCGGCTGCCAATCTTTGTTGATGTGGCGCGTCATTTCCACCATGCGCCTTGCCACCAATTTGGTGTACTTGCTGTCTTCTGCAAAATTGGCAGGGTTGTGGCAGTACAAACAACCTTGTTCTGCTGGGGCCACCCACGATGACATGGATACCATCAAACGTGTGAATTGACCCACGCTCAAATCGCCCAAGACCTTGACGTTTTTGTAAACCGTCGAAGCTTTAGGGCCTGATGGGTCGCCTGCAGGCAATGCAAAAGGCGCCGCATGTTTTTCAGCGTTTTCTTCCAAGGTGGTGGGGTTGTAAATTTGCACCATGCCTGTGCCGCGATAACCGCGCTGAACAGACTCCATCGGCGGTCTTTCACAAGCCGATAGAAGCAAGGCCACCACGAGCAATAGCAGCCCCTGAATACCTTTGCGAAATGGAAGCCCATGGTCCATCGCCAGAACAAGGCTGCTCGCTCAGAAGCGGTTCCCCTGTCGGTGATTTGCTCAATCTCGCGTTCGCCGCCAAAACGCGTGACTGCCAAAATGGTGGCACCGTGCATGGCAAACAGCAAAGCAGAGCCATACAAAAAGACAATCGACAGGGCATGGAACGGGTTGTAGAAAAGATTGCCATAGCGCAATGAGAATGCGGCCGTCCAATCCAAATGCGGGAAGATCCCGTATGGCACAGCTTCGCCCCAAGATCCCATCAAAATGGGACGGAACAAACCCAACACCAAGTACAACCAAATGGCAGCAGCAAAGGCCCAAGCCACGTGAGTGCCCATGCCCAGCTCACGCGCACGCCGGTAAGTTCGTGCCCACCAGAGAAACAAAGAAGCGGTGAGAAAGACACCCGTGATCAACCACCACCCGCCTTGATTGAGCGGTGGCATTTGCAAACCATAGCTGGGGGGAGGTGGTTCAAGGGCCAGCCAAAACAATTGGCGGACAAATTGAATGGGATCGTAGTTGACTGACGCCAACATGTTGAAGCCAATGGTGACAAAGGCAATCAATCCACACAACAATGAAGCAATGCCCAAACCGCCTAAATAAATAGGCCCCAGCTGGGCATTGCCAATTTTTCCAATCCAATAATTGAGAACAGGTTCGCCTACACGTGGGCTATTGCCTGCTCCAAGCTCAACGCCATGGTGGATCGGGCCAACCGCTTGGACAGTCGTGAACAGGTTTTGATATTGCGCCATGATTCAACTCCTGTTTATTTGGTCACTGGCCATTGCGACCAAATGGGAAGGTTCAACCACCAACTCCACCATTCTGGCCAACCCTTGCTCCAGAAGGGTCCGCTCAACACGATGCACAAGGCACTGAACAGAACGGCAGCCAAAGCCAAGAACAGACCCAAACGGTGAATGCCCAAGGTACCAATGGAGTAGCCAATGATGTCGCGGAAGAACGTGTCCTCGTGCTCTGGTGTGCGGACAGTCTCACCAGGTGCAGGATTGGTGGAGGACAAAATCAAGCCACCGTGCAATGACAATGCAAACACGCTGGCAAAAAAGAAACTCACCGCAATCATGTGTGCGGGGTTGTAGTGAAAGTGTAAATATTGATAGCCCACGTTGGACACCCAGTCCAGGTGGCTGTATATGCCGTAAGGGAAACCATGTCCCCAAGCACCCATCAGCACAGGTCGGATGACAACCAACGTGACATAACCAAAAATAGCCACGCCAAAAGCAAAAGGCACGTGGTATCCCATGCCCAGTTTTCTGCAAATTTCAACCTCGCGCAGCATCCATGAGACAAATGCCCCAATGGCACAGACTGTGATGAGCTGCCACAAGCCGCCCTCCAGCAAAGGTGCAAAGCCTAGGCCGTACGAAATGTCGGGGGGTGCAATGCTGATTTGCCATAGATTCCATGTGGGGCCTTGCGAAGCACCCCACAAAATCATGGCGGTTCCTAAGAACGCAAAAAAGATGGTGGTGATACCAAAGAATCCCACATAAAAAGGACCGACCCAAAAGTCAAATAAATCCCCGCCCACCAAGGTACCCCCTCGGACGCGATATTTTTTTTCAAAGTTCAGCATGGCCATGGTTCGGTCTCCAGCTTTTTAAAACTCACTCAGGTGCTATTTGCGCAGGACGTACACAAACAGCACCCGTACTTCTTTAATCCGATCAGGACTTTGCAGCAGGCACTGCAGCAGGCATGGGCGCGTTTTGCGCCGCTGTTGCAACAGGTTTCTTTGCACCGTCTAACCAGTTAAATTTGTTGGTGCTGAGCAAAATGAGGTGAATCATTGCTGCCAGACCAAACAAGAAAATCCCTTGAACCACCATGGCTCGCAGGGGATCGAAAAGTCGCCAAATTCGCCACATGATGTATCTCCTAAATGATGTGGGACATGATTCGGCACCGGGCAAATAATTTCGCCAATGGATACCCAAAAGATTGCCCAAAAGAACCAACACAAACAAAATCGCAAAGCCCACCATGAAGATGGTCCAGTACGCTTGTGATTCAGTCTCAGGTGACTGCACAGAGTTGAGTGACGGTGTTTCTCTCATGAAGTTTCTCCTTCAATCGGATGAAAAAATATCTAACTTAGAACCAGGGTCGCCACGCCCAAACCAAGATGTGTGCCAATACAGCCACAGCCGTAAAGCCCACTGCACCTTGCATCCAGTAGTGGTGAAACTCCTGAGCTTCTTCGTCGGACAGTCCTGAAATGGATGCCTTATTCGACATATTTGCTCCCTTCAATACGGCCTTGCGGCCAAAGTGCGCACAGCCCGCGCAGATAGGCAGCCGCAACCCGAAGGCCACGACATCTCGGTTGACATGCCGCGCAAAGCGGCGGTGCCAAATGTCTTCAAATCAACTTTCAAGCTGTGCGTCATGCAGTGACTCCCATGCCCAGGGCGTGTCCTGCTGCTTCAACATGCTCACGCGTGACGGTTTCGCCGCCCGTGATGCGAGAAATTTGTTCTGCTTGATCCCGCAATTGTCCATGTCTGTGCCCAATGGCAAGATATGAAACAATGCATCAAACAGTGCGTTGCAAACTTCTTGGATCAAATACGTTGCGCCGCTGTAGCCCATGAAGGGCGTTCCTGTGTGCCGCCTGATGATGGCGCCAGGGAAAGAAGCAGGGATGTAGGATGGCTTCATGGGGCCTTGACCTGCCATTTCGCTCATGTACATTCGCTCGTTGTAACTGCCAAACAAAATGAGCGGTGTTTGGGTATGCACCAGCTCACGCACTTTGGCGTTGTCTGTTTTGTTACCTGCAGTGCGTGACACACTGAAACGACAGGGCAAGCCCATCTCGCCTTCGAGGAAGTTCTTCAGCCCTCTGCTATAGGTCTCACCTGCGACCACGGCAAAGCTGGCTGTGCTGAAAAAGTCCTGCGTCACCGAACGCCATAGATCCCAAAGCGGTTTCAGGGTGGTATGGCGTTCCCGTTCGATGAAGGGCTCGGGATCGATCTCGAGCATCTGCCCAAGCTTGCGCAGGAAACGCGTGGTGGTGTGCAAGCCAATGGGCGCCTGCAAATAGGGACGCTCCAGGGCTTCACAAAGCATGCGACCAAACTCGCGGTACATGCAAATGTTCACATCGGCATCGGCCAATTTCGGCACATCGGCCAAATGGCTGCTCAATGGGAAGACCATGTTGACTTCTGCACCGATGCCTTCAACCAAACGGCGAATTTCCGCCAAGTCACTGGCGCTGTTGAACGTGCCATAGGCAGGACCAATGATGTTGACGCGTGGCTTCTCGCCAGCCGGTCTTTCACTGAAAGGTTTGCGCGCAGGTATTTTGCGCAAGCCGTATTCGCTCCACAACCAGTACATGGCGCGATTGGCACACTGCCATTGGTCTTCGTCGATGGTCCTTGGCAAGAAACGTTGAATGTTGGTGCCCTCTGGCGTTACGCCGCCACCAATCATCTCGGCAATCGAACCTGTGACCACCACTGCAGGCAAGTCAGGATCCAAGGTTGCGTGGGCACGCTTCATCGAACCTTCTGTCCCCTCCCGGCCCAGCTGCTCTTCTGCCAATCCTGTGACGACAATGGGCAACTCGTGCGGTGGCAAGCCATCGGTGTAATGCAACACCGATGTAACGGGTAAGTTTTCACAACCAACAGGGCCGTCGATGACCACTTGTAAACCTTTGATGGCGGTGAACACATACACCGCACCCCAATAACCGCCTGCGCGGTCGTGGTCCAAAATGAGAGGCGACTTGACGGTGCTCATGTTCCCATCGCCTCCGATTTGCGTTTTTGAATCTGCTTTTCAAGCAAGCGGCGAGTTTCTTTTTTGAACTCGGGTCGATCGACAGGCACAGACTCCCAAACACCCGCGTTAGGGCCTAAACCGACTTCACCGAAGAAGGCTTTCATTTCGTCAAATCGATGCTGATTGCCAATGGCCGACTGCACCACTTGCACCAGTGAGCCAGCGCCCGCAACGCCCATCAAGGGGCGTGCAGAAATCAGGTTGGTGAAATACAAAGAGGGAATGCTGAGTTCTTTGGCCGCTTGAACCAAGGGCGTGGTGCCAATGGCCAAGTCGGGGCGGAACTCGTGAACGGCCGCCATGTCTTGCTCAAGCGATGCGCGCATTTGCACTTGCACACCGTGCGCTGCCAGCCATTGCCTGTCGAGTTCATTCCAAGGCGTGGCGGGACAAGCAGAACCCACATAACGCAGATCTGCACCGCACTCCACCAACAAGCGTGCCACCAACAACTCAGAGCCTTCATAGCCACTGAGGGTGATACGGCCTTTGATGGGCTTTTGCGATAACAAGCCGCGCATGGCGCCCAGTTGTTGATTGCGAGCAGCATCAATTTGGTCTTGGGCAATACCGGCTGAAATGCCAATGTTTTGCAACCAGTCTTGCGTACCTTCTAAACCAACGGGTGCAGAACCGACAACAGGACGACCTGCAGCTTGAAACTCACGCACACTGGCGGTGTAAAACGGATGGATGGCTGCGGCCACCGAGCAGTCGAGCGCCGCATACAGCTCGCGCCATTCGCGGGTGGGCACCACAGGACCTGCTGCCAAGCCCATGGGCGCCAGCATTTGACCAATGATGACGGGATCGGCTGGGAACATCTCGCCCAGCAAGGCCACCGTAGGCACTGCAGAACGGCCACCTTTCGGCGAAGCCACTGGACCGTTCATCACTTCTTCACGTGCGTACTTCAACATCGCGCCGGCCAACACATCTTTGGCTTCTGCATGCGTAGGAACGCCAAATCCTGGCACATCAATGCCAATGATGCGAACGCCATTGATCTCTTTGGGCAACAACTGAAGCGGCACACCACTGGCGGTAGGCACGCACAAGTTGATGATCACCACGGTGTCAACTTTGTTAGGGTCGGCTTCGGCATGAACTGCTTCGCGAATGTCTTCAAACAGTTTGCCCGTGACCAGTGTTTCGGAGTTGAAAGGCACATAGCCCACACTGCGCCTGGCACCGTAAAAGTGCGATGTGAAGGTGAGTCCGTACACACAACAGGCAGAGCCCGACAAAATGGTGGCCGTGCGCTTCATGCGAAGGCCAACGCGCAATGACCCAAACGCCGGACACATGCTTTGCGGTTGGTCGTGCGGTCCCGCATCGGCTTTGCGGGGATAGTCTTTGGCGTATTGATCAAGCACTTCTGACTTGCCGGCGCTGCGCGCAGCCTCCAGCATTTGGTCTGCACCCGCATGACAGCCTAAACCGTCTGCAGGCGCCTGCGCTGCTTGCGCAGTCACAGCTTGAATAGGAATGGTGCGTGCCATGGTGCTTAGGCCTGGTCGTAAATAACTTCGAGGCTGGGCTTGATGACTTCGTTTTTGCCGACCATGTCAAACATGGTGGCTGGCTCCAACACCACATTGCGACCCACGGTGTCTGCGCTGAACAAACCTAACAACTCATCTTGCGTTTGTGGCTTTGGACGCATCGGTGGTGCTTCGGCCACGTTCTTGGCCAAGTCGGCGAACAAGGAGCCCCACTCACTGTCGGGCTTGCCAATGATTTCGTAGCTGGCACTCTTACGGCGAAT
>RFVJ01000003.1 GCA_009928125.1 Betaproteobacteria bacterium | reverse complement strand
GGGAGCCTCGGGCTCTAGCCACTCTGTGTTGATGTAGCCTTCAATCACAATTTCTGCTTCTGCCGGCACCAACAAGTCGACGGTTTTGCATTGGACGACATGGATGGGCGCGCCTGCCAAACCGCCAGCCACATGCAACTCGTCTGTGTCTTCCGACAGTTTTTGCGCAGAGGTGAAAGCCACGCAGGGTGGGCAGCCCAAAATGATGGCCGCTGGCAATTTTTGACCTTTGGCTTTGGCTTTCTCCCAGTGGGTGTAGATGCCGGGTTGATTTTCCAAAGACGGGTTCATGCCCAGGCGTGTCGGTGACTTCACTTGACCCCGGTAGATGCCCATGTTCTGGATTCCTGTTTCGGGATCTTTGGTGATGTACTGTGAGAGGGTGGTGTAGGGCGCATTGTCCCAACCTGGGGTGGAAATGGGGATGGGCAAACTGTCAACGCCTTTGCCTGGCTTTAAGAGTTCTTTGCCCTGAACCACAATTTCTTGGCAAGGTGCTTCTTTCAGGACAAGGGGTTTGATGGGGTTGGCAATGGCGTGGCTCCAAGTCTTGCCAATGTCTTCAATCTTGCAGCCCATGCCCACGCTGTAGATCTTGCGCGTGGCGGCCAAAGCGCCCACCACCACAGGAATGTCGTATTTCTTGCCTTTGCCGTTGACCACGTTGGTGAACAAAAAAGCTTTGCGGTCGGGTTCGGCAATGCCACCGCGAAACTGCCAGCGGACCAAGGGGTGCAGTTCGGTGTCTTTGTTGATAGGGCGATCGATGGTGACCAACAAACCCTGCTTGTCGAGTTCGGCCAAATGCTCGTGCAAATCACGGTAGCCACGCTGATGAATTTTCGAGTTGGAGGCTTGAGCGCTTTTGACTTTTTGGGGCGCGGTTTGGGTGCTTTTTTTCATGGTGGACAGTGCGGGTTTACTTGGAGCTGGAATTTTTGATCACGATGTCATCAAAGGATTTGGTCCACTTGGCAAAGGTGTCCATGGTGACGACCGGATCGATCACTTCAATTTTCATCTGGGTATAGGGGTTGGCCACTTTGGTGCTGGCTGGGTAGTAATGCAGCGAGGCCAATAATTTTTGTGTGTCTGGCGACAGCATGTAGTCATAAAAAAGAAGTGCCGCAGCGGGGTGCTGCGCTTTTTGAGCAATGGCCATGTTGAAGCCTTGCGCAACAACAGGGTCCAGCGCAAACCAATCGACAGGCTTGCCAGCACGCTTGTCTTTTTCGGGTAAGTCGATGTAAACCGTTAAAGCCAAAGGCACTTCCCCTGCGATGACCAGGTTGTGCAACAGCGACGCGCCTAAGCGGGCAGACATGCCGTTCTTGGCGACCAGTTCACGAAAAAATTGGGTCCCTTTGGGTTCTCCCATCACACTGACCACTTTGCTGAACCATTCTTCGGCTTTGGACTCCACCCCCAATTTGCCTTTCCACTTGGGGTCCAACAAGTCGTAGTAAGTTTTAGGCAAATCCTCTTTTTTGATCAATTGGGTGTTGTAAGAATGAACAGTGACGTTCATGAAAACGGTGGACCAATGTTTGTGTGAAGCGATGGCGCTAGGGATCAAATCCTTCATCATGGGGGAGCTGACAGGTTGCAGCAATTTCTCACGGTAGACCGCTTCCATCTCGCTGGCTGGCATCATGATCACATCGACTTCTGGTTTTTTGCCAGCGGCTTCACGCACCACGCGTTGCGTCACATTGTTGCTGCCAGAACGCCACGCTTTGACCTTGATGCCATACTTGGCTTCGAAGGGGCCCAAAATCAAAGGCAAGTCTTGGGGTCTGAATGCGGTGTAAAGCGTGAGGGTACCCTCTTTGCTTGCTGCTTCTAAAATCTTTTCAGTGCGATCAGCTTTGTCGTATTGCATCAAGCTGGTCGCACCGACACCGGTGCCAACAGGGCTGGTCGTTTGGGCGATGGCCGTCAAAGACATGGCGGCCAACGCTGAGACAACAAAGACCTTGAAAATCAGACTGCCAGTTCGATGCTTCTGGGCAATGCGGGGCAGGGGGGTGAGGTGTTCGTTGAAATCAGCTTGCATGGTGTCACTCCTTCAAACGATCCAAAAAAAATCAATGCATCCAGCGAGAGCCGGCCAGAATCAGCGCGGCGCCTAGCAGGGCCGCTGGAAACAGCCACCATGCTGGCACCCTGGCTTGATCCGATGGGTCATCATGGGGTTGCACCGTTGCCACAGAGGTCTTCGACGTTGTGGGATTTGCTGAAGACGGCACAGCAAGCGCAACTGCTGCAGTGCTTGATGCCGTGTTGTCTGGGGGTGACAACTCAGTTTGAAAGGCCTTGAAAAAATCATCGGCCATTTTTTTGGCAACACTGTCAATCAGGCGTGAACCCACTTGGGCCAACTTGCCGCCAATTTGTGCTTTGGCCTCATACGACAATTCAGTGCCTTCAGGGGCTTCTTTGAGTGTGACGGTGGCAGTCCCTTTGCCAAACCCAACCGCACCGCCTTGGCCTTCAAATTGCATCACACAAGACGCAGGCGGCAAGGCCTCGGTTAATTTCAAAGAACCTTGAAAGCGCGCCTTCAAAGGGCCAATGGCCGTTTTGATGACCACCCGAAATTCTTCAGGTGTGATGCGCTCGACGGACTCGCAGCCTGGTAAGCTGGCCTTCAAAATGACAGGATCGTTCAAGGCGTCCCACACCCTTTGGCGTGGCGCGGCAATCAGTTGTTGGCCTAAGATGTCCATGGCTTGCTTTCTGTATCGAGAGGGTCAATGGGCCTTCTTCTTCATGGCGGCAGAGGTATTGACCATGGAGTGCAAGCTGCGCGCATAGTCAATGGCACCTTGCTCGTCCATGCGGGGAGCCACACGCAAATACTCCTTCAGGCCCAAAATGGCAGGGCGAGGACGGCTGAGCAACAAGTCGCAGAATCGCGTGAGCTCTGCATTCAATTGGGCCTCAGGCACCACATTGCTGATGATGCCGTAGGCCTGAGCTTGCGCTGCGCTGATGAAATCAGTTGAATAAGCCATGTACAAAATGGCATTGCGGTTCATGCGGTCGTAGATGGCGGACATCACCATGGTGGGCATCACGTTGTGCGCAATTTCAGGGATGTTGAAGGTGGCTTTGTCACTGGCAAATGACACATCGCACAAAGCCGCAATGGCAGTTCCAAAGCCCATGCACTTGCCTTCAATGACGCCAATCACGGGCACCAAGCAGCTGCGCAATGCCTTGTAGCTGTTGAAAATCGAATCGTACTCAGGGCGACGTGCATACGCTTCAGGTGAAGGCGGAAAGTCGGCATCACGAACCCGGCCTGTACAAAAGTCAGGACCGACGCTTCGAAGAACCACACAATCAGAGGTTTCATGGGCCTTCATGACAGCCTCAGACAAGGCGGCTGCCATGCTATCGGACACCCCATTGCCCTCGGGGCGGTTGAAGGTGATGCGCAAAATGCGGCCATCTTGTTGAATTTGAACTTGATCGCTCATGCTTGACTCCATGCTGGGTTTTGAAAAAAGTGACGCATCATTGCGGCGTTGAATAAGACCGATTGATCGATGTTGGGCAGATGGCCTGCACCTGGAATGACTTCAAGCGTGGCTTCAGCCATTCGCTGTTGCATGTCTTGCATGGCTTGGGGCAAAGGCCCATCGTTGGCGCCCACAATCAAGGTGGTGGGCACCTTGATGCTTGACACGTTGTCTAAATAATGGAGTCCTTGAATGGCACGGGCGCAACTGACAAAACCTGAGGCCGTGGTGCTTGCAATCGTTTGACGAAATGCTTTTCCGACCACCTCATTGGCTTCAATGAAGGGCACGCCAAACCAGCGCTCTGTGGTGGCGACAGCCAAAGACTGGCAACCCTCTGCGATGGCACTGGTGATGCGATCGTTCCAAACATCGCCCATCGGTGAGGGCATGTCGGCCCTGCAATCGCACAACACCATGCTGAGCAAGCGATCGGCATGGTGAATGCCCAAACCCACACCGCTCATGCCGCCCAATGACAAGCCCATGTAGTGGGCTTTTGAAATGTTCAAAGCGTCCATGACGGCCACCGTATCGGCCACCAAATCTGTGTCGATGGCGATCACACGCCAGCCGGTTGAAGAGAGCAGATAGGCTTGCTCGAGCCACATCATGCTGGAAGACAAGATGGAATGTGTGAGGATGACCGCGGGCCCTGTTTCTGGACCTTGGGTGTGAACGGCGATGTTTCCTGCAGGTCCCTTCACGAACTGCGTTTGGCTTTGATGTGTCATTCAA
Source organism: Betaproteobacteria bacterium (assembly GCA_009928125.1). Lineage (GTDB taxonomy): Bacteria > Pseudomonadota > Gammaproteobacteria > Burkholderiales > Burkholderiaceae_C > Limnohabitans_A. The sequence continues at coordinate 38,556 of RFVJ01000003.1, read as the reverse complement.
TTCACTGTGTTTGAAGCTTTGACAGAACGGGCTTCCGACAACGCGGTCCAAATGGCTTGCGGTGTCATGGGCAAGTGGTCAATGTGGGCGCCCTGCGTAGAGAGCGCGTCGTTGACGGCGCTGGCAATGGCTGCAGGGCTGCCCAAATAGCCGGCTTCGCCAGAACCTTTTTGACCAAACTCTGTGAGAGGAGAGGGCGTGCAATGGTCCACAATGGTGATGGCTGGCACCTCTGCCGAGGTGGGCAACAGGTAGTCCATGAAGGTGCCCGATAACAATTGACCTTCGGTAGAGAAAGCAAACTTTTCCATCAAGGCAGCGCCCAAGCCATGGGCGATGCCACCATAGGTCATGCCATGCACCACGTCTGGACTGATCATCACACCACAATCGTGTCCGCACACATATTTGCGGACGGTGACTTTGCAAGTTTCTGGGTCAATGCTGGCCAACACCACATGCGATTCAAATGAATGACAGGGGTACATTTGCACACGCTTCATAAACCAAAGCTTCAACCGCCACACCCAAGTTGTGTGCGGCAATTTGAAGAAGTTTGTGTTTGATCTTTTTGGCAGCACCCGCGGCAGCGCCACCCAGCATGATGGCCATTCGACTGCCGACAGGACTGTTGGAGGGCAATGCGTTGAGTGAGTCGGCATGCAGCACGCGGATGCCATCAGGTTCAATTTGCAGCACTTCACCGATCACGGTAGACACCATGGTTTCGTGAGCTTGTCCTGACGTGGAAGTGCCCATCAACGCAGTCACGGCACCCGACAAGTCAACGCGCACCAAGCAAGAATCCATCCAAGTCGTGGTTTTGTTTTTGGGATTGAACAAAGGCTCGAACGATGAGTTGCCGCCAGAGGGCTCCAAGCAGGTGGAAATGCCAATGCCCGCCAACAACCCTTGTGATCGCAATTGATCTCGTTCTTTCAGCAAGTCATCGAACGCAGCCGTGTCCAAAGCTTTGGTCATGACAGTGTCGTAATCACCCGAGTCGTAGTAGGTGCCACTGGGAATGAGGTAGGGAAATTCGTCCTTGCCAATCAGATTGATTCGCCTCAAAGCAATGCGGTCCATGTGGAGGAAACGCGCAATTTTGTCGATGCCTGTTTCTATCGCATAGTTGGTCGGCGCCTGGCCAAATCCTCGCACTGCTTCTTGTGGCGTTTTGTTGGTCATCACGGCCATGGCGTCATATTCAACGCTCTGAATACGGTACGGGCCCACGATGGCACCCACCGGCTTGCCCAGTTGCAAGGGGGACCTGCCGGAGTAGGCGCCAATGTCGTCGACAGCACGCATCTTCATGGCTTTGATTTCGCCATTTTTCTGGAAACCCAAGGTGACATCAAACACACGATCGGGGCCTTGCATGTCGCCACCGCGCATGTTTTCCAAACGGTCTTCGACCAGCCTGACAGGACGTCCTAGTTTTTGGGCCAAATAACCAACCAACACGGCATGCTTCAGGCCACGTTTCACACCGTAGCTGCCACCGACATCGACGTCAAAGTGCACGCGCACAGCATTGCCCGGTAAGCGAAGTGCCTTGGCCACTTGGTCGGGAAACTTGGGCATTTGGATGGAAGCCCAAACGTCCAAAATGCCCGTTGAATCTTGCCATTGGCAAGCGACCGCGAAGGTTTCAATGGGCACGGTGGCATTGCGCGCCCATCGCACCTGATAACTGAGTTGATGGTCGCACTTTGCAAAATCCTCTTCGACCGGACCCCAGACAAATTTCCGGTGAAAAATGACGTTGCTGCCATGCGCTGGGTGCACCAGGGTTGAATGGGGCTCTAAGGCCTGCTGCGGATCGACAACACACGGCAATGGCGCGTAATCGACATGGACACACTCTGCCGCATCTTCTGCCAACGCTCGGCTGTCTGCCACCACCGCCGCAACCCATTCACCAGCGTAACGTGTCACATCCGATGCCAAGGGATAACGTGTCACCTGGGGGGCATCGACACCTGGCAACATGGCATCTATGTGTCGGCACAACTCTTCCCCAGTGAGAACGGCGTGGACACCTGGCATGGCCAAAGCCTCAGAAGCATCGATGCGCTTGATTTCGGCACTTGCGTAGGGGGATGCGACCAAGGCAATGTGCAACATGCCGGGCAATTGAATGTCTGCGGCATATCGGCCTTTGCCAACCACAAAGCGTTTGTGTTCAACGGCCCTTCGGTGCTTGCCAATGTAACGGAAAGTTGCTGGGCTCATGGTCATGCCTTCTGAGCTTGGGTGGCGTACATCACGGCATCCACAATCTGTTGGTAGCCCGTGCAGCGACAGATGTTGCTGCTGATGGCATCGCGCACTTGCGCTTCGGTTGGCTGTGGATTGTGGGCCACCAGGGCATGGCAAGCCATCAGCATGCCAGGGGTGCAGTAGCCGCACTGCAGCGCATGCTTCTCGCAAAAGGCGTCTTGAATGTGCGTCATCACCCCGCGCTCAGGCGCCAAACCTTCAACCGTTGTGACACGCATCTCATCGGCTTGAACTGCGAACATGCAGCAAGCGCGGACGGGTTCATCATTGAGCATCACTGTGCATGCGCCACAGACACCGTGTTCACAGCCCACGTGGGTGCCTGTGAGGCCCAGTTCATCCCGCAGAAAATCGACCAAGCTGGTGCGAGGTTCGACGTGTCGTTGTTGGATCACGCCGTTCACTTGAATTTGAATCGATTTTTTTTCGATGGGTGTGTGGGTGCTTGTCATGGTGCTCTGGGTCATCGATCTAGTGGCAATTGCGCATGCAGTGATTCCTGATAGGCGCTCAGCAGGGCGCGCGTCAACAGGGCTTGCGCCAAATGTTTTCTGTAGGCAGCGGATGCATGCATGTCGCTACCAGGTTGCGTTTGTTGAGCCGCTTCATGGGCAACTTGCTGGGCAAGCGCCGGTGACATGTGCTGCCCGATCAGCGTGGCCGCCAATTCTGGGTAGACCCGAGGCGTGCCGTCCACCCCACCCAGGCCAAAACTGACTTTGCAGATGGCGCCTTCTAAGGTCGTTTGTATTTGGCAAGCCGCTGAGGCCATTGCAAAATCGCCTTTTCGGATGGCCGTTTCTTCAAAGGCTGTGCCGATGCGACCGCCTTGCCAGACGGGCCAGGTGATGTCGGTCAGCGCTTCTGTTTCGCCAACTGCGGTGAACATGGGGCCTAAAAAGAAGGCATCCGCTTGAAGTGTTCGAACCCCTTCAGTTGTCGATTCGAGCTGCAAACGCACATCCAAGACCATGGCCGCCAGTGCCAGTTCAGCAGAGGGATCGGCGTGAACCAAACTGCCCCCCACGGTGCCACGGTTGCGAGTTTGCTCATGGCCCACCCACTGAATGCCTTTGGCGATCAAGGGCAAGTGGGAGTTCAGTTGGGGATGAAACTCCAAATCACGTTGCCTGACACCTGCACCCAAGCGCACTTCGTGGTCATGCAATTGGACGTCTTTCAGGCTGTCCAAGCGGTTGATGTCAATCAGGCAGGCGGGTCGGGCCAGTCGCATGGCCATCATGGGCACCAAACTTTGGCCGCCCGCGATCAATTTGGCGTCTCCACCATACTGGTTCAATGTCTCTAAGGCATGAGACAGCGTGTCAGCTCTGACGTAGTCAAAGGGTGCAGCTTTCATGCGCACGCACTCCTCATCGACAACTTGCTTTTTCTCACGCGGTAAGATGGCGGTATGAGAAAACTTCCTCCATTGAATGCGGTGCGCGCTTTTGAGGCTGCTGCACGCCATGTCAGCTTCACCAAAGCAGCCAAAGAACTTTTTGTCACACATGGCGCCGTTAGCAAACAAGTGGCCACCTTGGAAGCCTGGTTGGGCACCACTTTGTTCAATCGGGCGCAATCTCAGCTCAGTTTGACCGATGCGGGACGCACCTTTTTGGCCGCCGTCACGCCGGCACTGGACCGCATTGCGGTCACATCCATGCAATTGCTCGAGCAAACGGAGCCCACCGCTTTGCGCATCAGTGCACCACCCACGTTCACCATGCGCTGGCTGATTCCTCGCATTTCTGCTTTCCAAAGACGCCGAGGCGGGGTGGAAGTCAAACCCGACTTGTTGGAGCAAGACAGATTGTCCGATCCTCAGCAATTGAAGGACCACACCTTGATCAGCTACGACACCGAACCCATGGCGTGGTCTGAGTGGTTGCCCATGGCGGGACAGGCTGACATGCGTGTTGCGCACACCTTGCAGTTCGAGCAAATGTACTTTGCTTTGCAAGCGGCCGCAGAGGGCTTGGGGGTTGTGTTGGTGCCACTTTTTTTGGTGGCCGATGACATCATTGCAGGCCGTCTGTGCGCGCCATTTGGGCTTTTGGGCGCCAGACAACGCCGCTATTACGCCAATGCGCCGCTCAGCTCGCAGGAAAGTCCCGTCATTGAAGGCTTCTGTGAATGGTTGCTGAAAGAAGGTCAAGACACAGAGCAGTCGATTGATCAATTGGCTCAGACCATGGGTTGGACCATTTCAGGCCACGCTGCTGTATGAGTATTTCTCGGGTTTGGTCTGATGCATTTGAAAAACAATGCGTGCATCATTCAATTCTCATTTTAAATTTGCAGTCATGAGTCAAACACAAACTGGGTATCCCGATCTGCACGATCATTTGGAAAGCCTGAAGCAACGTGGCCTGTTGCAAGTCATCGATCGTCCCATCGACAAAGACTCAGAATTGCATCCCCTGGTTCGCTGGCAATTTGTGGGCGGCATGGACGAAGCCGAACGCAAAGCTTTCCTCTTTACCCACATCGTCAATGCGCAGGGTCGTCGCTACGACATCCCTGTGGTGGTCGGTGCCTTGGCTGCCAACCGAGAAATCTACAGCGTGGGCATGGGGTCTTCCGTAGAAGACATTCAAGCGCGTTGGGACAAGGCGATTGCCAACCCCATTCCACCGCAGATGGTGGACAAAGCCGAGTGCCAGGAAGTGATCCATGAAGGGGATGATTTGCAAGGTGAAGGCCATGGCCTTGACATGTTGCCCATTCCGATTTCAACCCCTGGTTTCGACAGTGCACCCACACTGACGGCGACCAATGTGATCACGGTCGATCCTGAAACAGGCGTTCAGAACATGGGGACTTACCGCTGTGCATTGAAGGCCTCCGATCGCATGGTGGTGCGCATGGCCACGCGTGTGGGGGGTGCCGGCGGCTATTTGCATTACCAAGCTTGGAAAAAAGCAGGCCACAAAACCATGCCGTGTGCAGTGGTCTTGGGTTGTCCACCTTTTGTGGCCTTCATGGGGCCTCAAAAATTGCCCATTGGCATGGATGAATTTGACGTGGCAGGCGGTTTGGCAGGGGTCCCCATTCAAATCACCCGTGGCCGTACCGTTGATTTGCGGGTTCCGGCACAAGCTGAAATTGTGATCGAAGGTCAGATCGATTTGGACATGCTCGAGCCTGAGGCACCCTTTGGCGAGTCCCATGGCCACGTTGCCTTGGAAGAGTACAACCTGCCCATGAAAATCACGGCCATCACGCATCGCTTCAAGCCAGTCATTCCGTCTTACATCAGTCAAGTGGCGCCCAGCGAATCCAGCGTGATCAAGCGTGTGGCCTACGAGCCCCTGTTCCTGGCCCACTTGCGCAGCTCATTGGGCATTCGTGGCGTCAAGAAAGTGTCTTTGCACGAGCCCCTCACAGGTTTGCTGCGCGTCACCATCGTGACCTTTGAGAAAAGCACCCCCAAGACAGAAATTTGGCGCGCTTTGTATGGCGCAGCTTTCTTCAAAGGCGACTGCGGCAAGATCGTGATTGCGGTCAATGAAGACATTGACCCCGACAATGCCGATGCTTTGCTGTGGGCCATGGCCTATCGCATGAACCCCGTTGCTGACGTCCGCACCTTGGATCACCGTGGCCAAGGGCATGGTCCCAAGCGCGAAAACGATGGCGAAGAAGATTCAACTTTGCTGATGGACGCCACCATGAAAGGTGACATGCCGCCATTGGCTTTGCCCACGCAGCCCTACATGGAGCGGTCCAAAGCCATTTGGGAAGAGTTGGGCCTGCCCAAATTGCGTCCTCAAGCCCCTTGGTATGGCTATTCCTTGGGCGACTGGTTGCCCCAATGGGATGCAGCCGCAGAACGTGCCGCCACAGGTCGTTATTTAGAAAACGGCCAAATCAGCTTGAAACATCAGCGCAACGATGTGAAGGCGGAATCCAAATTCAGGCCTGACGAAGTTTGAATGTCGCAAATCACACCCACACCATGACAACACCACCACCTTCCTCATCCAAAAGACGATTGATCGTCGGCATCAGTGGTGCTTCTGGCATTGTGTACGGTGTGCGCCTCTTGCAAGTGCTGCAGCACTCTGACATTGAGACGCACCTGGTCATGAGTGACTCCGCCCGCATGACCCTGTCCACCGAGCTGGACATGAGTGTGAAAGAAGTCGAAGCTTTGGCCACCGAGGTCCACAGCGCTAAAAACATTGGTGCCACCATTTCCTCGGGCTCCTTCAAAACCATGGGCATGGTGGTTGCACCTTGCTCCATCAAGTCCTTGTCAGAAATTGCCTACGGCATGACCAGCGGCTTGCTATCGCGTGCAGCGGATGTGGTTCTGAAGGAGCGTCGGCGATTGGTGTTGTTGGTTCGCGAAACACCGCTTCACACAGGTCACCTTCGCACCATGCTTCAAGCCTCAGAAAATGGGGCTATTTTGATGCCGCCCGTGCCCGCACTGTATGCGCGCCCCAACTCCATAGACGACATGGTCAATCACACCGTAGGACGTTGCTTGGATTTGTTTGACATCGAAACCGCGCTGGTCACACGCTGGGCTGGCATGGGCCCCAACAAGTAAAGCATCGCCATGCAAACCTTGTTCGTCTATTACAAATTGCCAGTCACAGAACACGGCAAGTGGCGACCCCTTGTAGAAGCTTTCCAACATGAACTGAGGCAAAAGTGGTCTGGCCTCAGCACATCCTTGATGCAAAGACCAGAAGCCACGCCAGAGGGCATTGAAACTTGGATGGAAATCTACAGCCACGAAGAGGGCGTCTCGCAAGACATCATGGACAGCATTGCGGCCTTGGCCGTTGCGCATGGTTTGCCCCCCAAAAGAATGGCTGAGTTTTTCATCCCACTGCGGTAGTTGTTGACAAGAAAATTAGCATGCAACAAGACATTTTGATCAACTGGTCCCCACAGGAGACGCGCGTCGCAGTGGTCGAGATGGGTGCTGTTCAAGAACTGCATGTGGAGCGGTCACTTGAGCGTGGCTTGGTCGGTAACATTTACCTTGGCAAAGTTGCCAGGGTCCTGCCCGGCATGCAGTCGGCCTTCATCGACATTGGCTTGGAACGAGCCGCTTTTCTTCATGTGGCCGATGTATGGCAAAGACAGCCCGAAGGTGAGCCGCCGCAAGTGGCCAGAAGTTCGCAACCTTTGGTGCCCATTGAGAAACAAGTGTTTGAGGGACAGGCGTTGATGGTGCAGGTGGTCAAAGATCCCATCGGCACCAAAGGCGCACGGCTCTCCACCCAAATCAGCATTGCAGGTCGGCATTTGGTATTCCTGCCACAAGATGATCACATTGGCGTGTCACAAAAAATTCCAACAGATCAGCGTGACGCCCTTCGACAACGATTGCAAAACTTGGTGGGTCCTCAAGGTGGCGGCTTTATTTTGCGAACCAATGCGGAAGACTCTAGCGATGCTGAGCTGGTCGATGACATCGCGTACCTTCGTAAAACCTGGGCTCGCATCAAAGATGCTTCGACGCGGCTTCCTGTTCAATCCTTGTTGCATCAGGATTTAACCTTGCTACAACGGGTGCTGCGCGATTTGGTGTCTGAATTAACTCAAACCATCCGCATTGATTCCAAAGAGCAGTTTGAAGGTTTGCTCACCTTCGCCAAAGAGTTCATGCCAGCGTCTGCCGCGCGTCTTCAGCTGTACAAAGGCGAGCGACCCATCTTTGACTTGTACGCCATTGACGAAGAAGTTGCCAAAGCTTTGGGTCGACGTGTGGATTTGAAATCTGGGGGTTACTTGATCATTGACCAAACCGAGGCCTTGACCACGGTCGACGTCAACACGGGTGGCTATGTGGGTGCGCGTAATTTTGACGACACCATTTTCAAAACCAATTTGGAAGCGGCGCACGCCATCGCGCGTCAATTGCGTCTCCGAAATTTGGGCGGCATCATCATCGTCGATTTCATCGACATGGCGCGTGAAGAACATCAAAGTGCTGTGTTGGATGAGTTCAAGAAGCAGTTGGCCAGAGATCGCGTGAAAACGATGGCGGGCGGTTTTTCACAATTGGGTTTGCTTGAAATGACACGCAAACGCACGCGTGAATCTTTGTCGCACATGCTGTGCGAGCCCTGTCCCAGTTGCGAAGGCAAAGGCAGTGTCAAAACCACACGAACTGTTGTTTATGACATCCTGCGTGAAATTTTGCGAGAAGCCAGACAGTTCAATCCCCGTGAATTCAGGGTGGTCGCTTCGCCATCGGTGGTGGAAATGTTGCTGGACGAGGAGAGCCAGCACTTGGCTGCACTGTCAGATTTCATTGCAAAACCCATCTCCCTTCAAAGTGAATCGACCATGGGTCAAGAGCAATACGACATTGTTTTGCTTTAAAGGGCGCCGCTGGGTGGTGAGCCGTTTTCGCCTTTTTGGTGAAGTTTCGTGTATGCACCCCCTGCGTGAAGCAGGTCGACGTGACGTCCTTGCTCAACGATTTCACCTTGGCTCATGACCACCACGCGATCGGCATGTTCAATGGTTGACAAGCGGTGCGCAATGATGAGGGTGGTGCGTCCTTTCATCAGGTTGTGCAAGGCCTCTTGGACCAGTCGTTCTGATTCGTTGTCGAGCGCAGAGGTGGCCTCGTCCAAAATCAAAATGGGTGCGTCTTTGTAAAGCGCTCTGGCGATGGCCAAGCGTTGTCTTTGACCGCCCGAAAGTTGCGTGGCATTGTGCCCAAGCACCGTGTCGATGCCTGAGGGAAGACGTTCAATGTGCTCGGACAGATTGGCCGCTTTCAAGCAGGCCAAGATTCTTTGCTTGTCGATTACTTGACCCAGCGCAATGTTGGCACCAACCGTGTCGTTCAGCATCACCACATCTTGGCTCACCATGGCAAACTGGGATCGCAGTGCTTGCAATGGCCAATTGGCAATGTCGACGCCACTGAGTTTGATTCGACCTTGAGACGGCAGCACAAACTTGGGCAGCAAATTCACCAAGGTGGTTTTGCCAGAACCTGAGGGGCCGACAAACGCAACGGTTTCACCGGGTTCAATTGTCAAGTTGAAATTGCGAAGCGCTGCAGGGGCGTCGCCAGCATACTGAACGGTGACGTTTTCAAATTCAATGGGTTGAGATGCGGCATGCAAGGCCGAATGTGAACTTACCAGATCTGCGTCGGACTCGGTGGTGGACGCGCTTTCAATGGCCACCTCTTCCAGAAGTTGCAAGCCGCGTTCTAAGGCAGCCAAACCGCGTGTGATGGGCGTGGCAATGTCGGCCAGACGTTTGATGGGGGACACCAACATCAGCATGGCCGTGATGAAGGCCACAAAGCCGCCCACGGTGGCGCCTTGTAGGCCACTGCGACTTTGAATCAGTGCAACCACCAGCACGGAAGACAAGGCCACCGCGGCCATCAATTGCGTCAAAGGTGACATGGCAGCTGACGCGACGGTCGATTTCAAAGCCAAATTTCGAAGGCGTTGACTGAGAATTTGAAACCTGGAGGCTTGAGACGATTGGGCGCCATGAAGCCGAATGATGCGGTGCGCCAATACGTTTTCTTCAACCACATAGGCCAACTCGTCGGTGGCGGCTTGGCTGTCACGCGTGAGTCCGTAAAGGCGCTTGGACAGCTTTTTCATGATCCAGGCCGATCCTGGCACTACCACAAACACCACCAAGGTCAGTTTCCAGTTCAGGTACATCAGATAGGCAATCAAGGCCACCAGGGTAAAGCCATCGCGCGACAGACCCAGCAGCGCAGAAATCAATTGGGTGGCGCCGTTCTGTACCTCATAGACCAGGGTGTTCGAGAGCGCGCTGGCGGATTGCTTTCCAAAAATGGCCATTTCAGCTTGAATCAGTCGCTGAAACAACGCTTCACGCAATGCTTGCATGCCATCGTTGGCGATTCGGGCCAAGGCATATTGCGACACAAAAAAAGCCAGTCCACGAATCAGAAAGATGCCAATCACGGCAATGGGGACCCACCATAGTGGCAAAGATTTTTCGGAAAATCCTTCGTCCAGTAAGGGTTTGAAGAGCGCGGGAATCAGGGGCTCGGTGCAAGCTGCCACGACGGTGGCCGTGATGGCCAAGAACCAGACGGCGCGCTGTTGGCCAAAAAAGGGCCATAGGCGGCGCATCCTTTGAAGGAATGAAATTTCCTGGGATGCGGTCTCTGTGGCAGCTTGTGTCATTCGTTTGATTTTACTGCGTGTCACCATGCTAAATTAGCGGTGTTTTGGCAGACTTGACGTATGAAGAAGACCCCACTTTTGACCTGTTTTTCCCATTCCAAGCGGCAGATCGGCATTTTGACCCTGGCCTGCTTGTGTTTTTCAACGACGGCCTTGGCGCAGTTCAAAGTGGAGGTGTCGGGTGTTGGCATGACGCAAGTCCCCATTGCCATCGCCACTTTCAAAGGCGAGGACGCCGCTCCGCAAAAAACCTCTGCCATTGTTTTGGCCGATTTGGAGAGAAGCGGCCAATTCAGGGCCATTCCCATGACCGGTGTGGTGATGGACGAATTAAGCCGACCCGATTTTCCGCAGATGCGGCAAAAAAATGCGGATGCCTTGGTGTCCGGAAGTGCCACCCGATTGGCCGATGGCCGTTATGAGGTTCGCGCCAAATTATGGGACGTGGTGGCGGGTCAGGACCGAGGCGATTACCGTGAAACGGTTGCGGCGGCTGATTTGAGGTTGTCAGCCCACCGACTGGCCGATTGGGTTTATGAAAAATTAACAGGCGAGAAGGGCGTGTTTGCAACCCGAATTGCCTACATCACCAAAACCACAGGCAAGTACAGCCTTTGGATTGCCGACGCCGATGGCGAAAACGCTCAGTCAGCTTTAACCAGCTCGGAGCCCATCATTTCGCCTTCGTGGTCACCCAAGGGCACACAGTTGGCTTATGTTTCGTTTGAATCGCGCAAGCCGGTCATTTATGTTCACGAATTGGCAACAGGCAAGCGCAAGGTCATGGCCAATTTCAAGGGCTCCAACAGTGCGCCCGCTTGGTCGCCAGACAGTCGAAGTTTGTTGGCCACCCTCAGCCGAGATGGTGGCTCGCAGCTGTACCAAATTGATGTGAGCTCTGGTGAGGCCAAACGACTCACACAAAATGCAGGCATCGACACCGAACCCACTTACACCCAGGACGGCTCAAAGATCTATTTTGTGTCTGACCGAGGCGGCAGCCCTCAAATTTACCGAATGTCTGCCACTGGCGGCGCGGTTGAAAGAGTGACATTTGGTGGAAGTTACAATATCTCACCCGCACTCAGCCCTGATGGGCGGTGGTTGACTTACATCAGCCGCGTTGGGGGGCAGTTCAAAGTTCAAGTGATGAACTTGAGCACCGGCCAGTCCAGCGCCATCTCTGACACCACAGCCGATGAGCGCCCTAGCTTCGCACCCAACAGCAAGTTGATTGTTTACGCCACCGTGTTTCAAGGACGCGAGGCGCTCATGACCAGCACTTTAGATGGCAAGATCAAAGCCAAATTGTCCGGACAAAGTGGTGACATTCGTGAGCCAGCCTGGGGTCCTTACCGATAATTTTCTTTTTGGAGTTTTGAATGATCAAACGCAGTCTTTGGATTTTGGCGCTCACCGCCGTGTTGTCAGCTTGTTCTTCAGGTGTCAAATTAAGTGATGTACCTGTTGAAGACAAAAACGCTTCCAGCGTCGACGGTGCACAAAGCAGCGTGGCTGCGGTTGTGAGCGGCAAGGCAGGTGCTCAAGGTGTTGCGCCTGCTGGCGTCAATGTGGTTTATTTTGATTACGACAGCTTTGCTTTGAAGCCCGAAGCACGTGCAGTTTTGGAGCGCAATGCCGCGCATTTGCAAGCCAACAAGCAATTCAAAGTGCAACTTGAAGGTCACACCGACGAGCGTGGTGGCCGTGAATACAACTTGGCATTGGGTCAAAAGCGTGCTGAAACAGTTCGCCGCGCTTTGACACTGTTGGGTGTCAGTGACGCCCAACTAGAAGCCGTGAGTTTTGGCAAAGAAAAACCCGCGGCCAGTGGTTCTGACGAGGCGGCTTTTGCCAAAAATCGCCGCGTCGAAATCAAATACTGATCTTGAACTGAAGTCGTGACCATGAAGCATTCTGTGTTTTATCGCGCCATCCAATGGAGCTTGGTGGTTTTTTGCATGGGCTTCAGTGTCATCGCACAGGCGGGCTTGTTTGAAGACGACGAGGCGCGCCGTGCCATTTTGGATTTGCGTCAAAAGTTGGATGTCACGCAACAAGGTTTGAAAGCCCAAGCGGAAGACGTGGCGGTGTTGCGAAGGGCTTTGCTTGAACTTCAGAATCAAATTGAAGCTTTGAAAGCTGAGCAGTCTGCACTTCGCGGTGCCAATGAGCAATTGCTGCGTGAGTTGTCTGACATTCAGTTGAAACAAAAAGACGTGCTGCAAACGGTTGACTCGCGGCTCAGCAAATTCGAGCCCATCAAGGTTGTGTTAGATGGCTTGGAGTTTCAAGCAGATCCTGCAGAGAAGAGAGAGTACGAAGCAGCCTTGGCAGTGTTCAGAACAGGTGACTTTGCTGCAGCTCAAAATGTTTTCTTGGCATTCCTCAGAAGGTACCCCACCAGCGGTTATGCGTCTTCCACCTTGTTTTGGTTGGGCAATGCGCAATACGCCACCAAGGATTACAAAGAGTCCATCGTCAATTTCAGAAAATTGCTGAGCATTGCACCACAGCACACCCGAGCTGCTGAGGCCATGCTGGCCATCTCCAATTGTTTGGTCGAGCTCAAGGACATCAAAGCCGCTAAAAAAGCCATGGAAGATTTGGTGAAGGAGTACCCCAGCTCTGAGGCAGCTCAAACGGCCAAAGATCGATTGGCACGCTTGCGTTAACCCATGAGCCAAGATCAACTTGCCCAGTTGCAGTGGCTGGTCTTGGCTGCAACGGGCCTCGTCTCCGTGTTCTTGGGTGCTTTGATGCACCGTACGCACTTTTGTACCATGGGCGCTGTCAGTGATGCAGTCGTCATGCAAAACTTTGACCGATTGCGTCAATGGGCCTTGGCCTTGGTTGTGGCCTCCTTGGGTTTTGGTGCCATGTCATTGGCTGGGCTTGTTTCTCCCCTCAAGTCAATTTACGCAACCCCCGCGGTGTTCTGGTTGTCATCTTTGCTAGGCGGATTGCTGTTTGGTTGGGGCATGGTGTTGTCTTCCGGATGCGGCGTTAAATCGTTGGTGCGCTTGGGGGCGGGCAATTTAAAGTCCTTGGTGGTATTGATGGTGATGGGCATCTCTGCGCTGATGGCCATGAAGGGTGTGCTTGCCATGCCGCGTGTTCATTTTCTTGAAACGATCACCTGGGCTCCTGAACAAGGTGTTTTTCTTGGTCAGTGGATCTCTCATTATTTGCAAGTTGACTTGGGGCAAGGTGTTTTTCTGGCAGCGCTTGCGTTCAGCATCTTGCTCACCGTTTGGATTTTCAAAGACCGCGATTTTTGGACATCATTCAATGTTGGAACTGGTTTGTCTGTGGGCCTGGTGATTTGTGCTTTTTGGTGGATCTCTGGCGTGTGGGGCCATGGCATGGAGCATCCCGATACATTGGAAGAATTTTTCTTGGCCACCACCAGCCGAAAAATGGAAGCACTGAGCACGACAGCGCCTGTTGCCATGATTTTGGACGCGCTCCTGTACTTCAGCGACGGTACCAAACGCCTGACCTTGGGCATGATGAGTGTGATGGGCATTTGCTTGGGCGCATTCATCAGTGCAAGAATTTCTGGCACCTTCAAACTGGAGGCCTTTGTTGGCAAATCAGATTTGCAAAGGCACCTCATTGGCGCGTGCTTGATGGGTTGCGGCGCTGTACTGGCCATGGGATGCTCTGTGGGTCAGGGGCTCAGTGGTCTTTCAACCTTCAGTTTGGCCAGCTTGTTGGCAAGTCTGGGTATCTTGTTAGGCGCCTACGCTGCCATTTGGCGAGATCTTCAGCAGGCTTGAGTGGATGTCAATGGTCCAAACGAACATCACCGAGCGTCGTTTTGGCGGCATGGCCAGACTCTATGGTGTTGAGGGTGCAGCTCAAGTTGCGCAGGCACATGTCATGGTGGTGGGCATAGGGGGCGTAGGTTCCTGGGTTGCAGAATCCTTGGCCCGAAGTGGCGTCGGTGAGTTGACTTTGGTGGACATGGATCACATTGCCGAGTCCAACATCAACCGTCAAATTCATGCATTAGAGTCCAGTGTGGGTCAAGCCAAAGTGATGGCCATGAAGGACCGCATTGCACAAATCAATCCTGAATGCCGTGTCCATGTCGTAGACGATTTTGTGACACCTGAAAACTGGCTCGAAATATGGCGCCAAGTTCAATCCGATGCTGATTGCCAATCACCCATTTTGGCCGTTGTCGATGCATGTGACCAAGTGAAAGCCAAAGTGACCATGGCCGATTGGGCCATTCGACAAAAGAAGTTTTTGGTTGCCTTGGGCGCAGCAGGTGGCAAACGAGAAGCCCATCGTGTGGAGCAGGGCGATTTATCGCGGGTCACACACGATCCTTTGTTGGCCCAAGTACGGTACCGATTGCGCAAAGAAAAAGGTGCACCCAAGGATGGCAAAAAGATGGGCGTCTCTTGTGTTTTCAGTCGTGAAAATGTGGCCCCTCCCGATGCCTCTTGCAACATCGAAGGTGATGGCAGCTTGAATTGCCACGGGTATGGGTCGGTTGTCACTGTGACTGCCAGCTTTGGCATGGTGGCAGCTTCGTTGATCTTGAATTTTCTTGCCAAGGACTTTGAAAAAGCCAAAAAATGACGCTATAATTTAAGGCTTGAGTAAAGGGGGGTCGGTAGCTCAGTCGGTAGAGCAGCGGACTTTTAATCCGTTGGTCGCGAGTTCGAATCTCGCCCGACCCACCAATCACTCAAGATCTTTTCAAAAACCCCGCAATGCTTTCGTTTTGCGGGGTTTTTTCTTGCTCAAGTTTTTCAAGCTCTTCTGACCAGGCCAACCACTGTGCCTCCAATTCTTCCAAGGCTTGGTTCACAGTCTTCAATTGTTTGCCGGTTTCGGCAATGGCTGCAGGTGACAGGGCTTGCGTTAATTGATGTTCGAGCGCATTTTTTTCCGCTTGAAGTCGATTCATTTCAGCATCTGCTTTTTCAATCGATTTTTTCAAAGGTTTTGTCAGGGCGGACCGCTGCTGACGAAGCAAGGCGTCTTCTTTTTTTTGCGCAGCGCTTCTGTTAGGTGAAGTCACGATGGGCTTGCTGACCACCTCGAGGGTCGCAGTTGGGGCCAACAAGGCCGCTGCGTCGTTGACCTTCGCTTCTTCACGCAGCCGTTTAGATTCTTCAAGCAAGTAGCGTTGGTAATCGTCAAGGTCGCCGTCAAAGGGTTTGATTTCTCCACGGCCAACCAACCAGAACTCGTCGCACACAGCGCGCAGCAAAGCGCGGTCGTGGCTGACCAACATCACTGTGCCTTCAAATTCATTGAGGGCCATGGACAGCGCTTCGCGCGTGGCCAAATCTAAGTGGTTGGTCGGTTCGTCCAGCAATAACAAATTAGGACGTTGCCACACAATCATGGCCAACACCAAGCGTGCTTTTTCTCCACCACTCATGGAGCCCACACTTTGCTTCACCATGTCGCCTGTGAAGTTGAAAGTGCCCAAGAAATTGCGCAAGTCTTGCTCACGTGAAGCTTGACCGGGTATGGTGCCCAGTTCTTTCACCAAGCGAATCATGTGCTCTAGTGGGTTGTCGGCGGGATGCAAGACATCCAATTCTTGCTGTGCAAAGTAGCCAATGTTCAAGCCTTTACCTTCTGTCAATTCGCCTGACAGCGCCTTGATGCTGCGCGCAATGGTTTTGACCAAAGTTGATTTGCCTTGACCGTTGGCACCCAATATACCGATGCGCTGTCCAGCCAGAACGGACTTGTTAACTTGTTTGACAATGACTTTGTCTTGGCCTTCTACCGAATAACCCAAGTTGGCATCGGTGATGGCCAACATGGGGTTGGGTAAGTTTTGTGGCTCTTTGAATTCAAAGGTGAAATCAGCATCCGCCAAGACGGGTGCAATTTTTTCCATTCGCTCAAGCGCTTTGACGCGACTCTGTGCTTGCTTGGCCTTGCTGGCTTTGGCTTTGAAGCGGTCAATGAACTTTTGCAAATGGGCGATCTTGTCTTGTTGCTTGGCGAAAGAAGCTTGCTGAAGTTCAAGTTGCTGTGCCCTGAGGGTTTCAAAGGCAGTGTAGTTACCGCCATAACGGTTTAATTTGGCGTGTTCGATGTGCAGGGTGACATCGGTGACAGCATCTAAAAATTCCCTGTCGTGGCTGATCACAATCATGGTGCCTGTGTACCGCTTGAGCCAAGCCTCTAGCCAAACCAAGGCATCCAAGTCCAAGTGATTGGTGGGCTCATCCAGGAGCAGCAAGTCAGAGGGGCACATCAATGCGCGGGCCAATTGCAAACGCATTCGCCAGCCACCCGAGAAGCTATTCACGGGCTGGTTCAATTCAGCGGATCGAAATCCCAAACCTAAGATCAATGATTGTGCTCTGGGCACTGCATCGTGTTCTCCGGCATCTGCCAAGTCGACGTGCGCATGGGCCATGGCCATGCCATCCTCAGACAATTCAGCGGCATGAAGGGCCGCTCGCAATTCAGCCAACCGTGTGTCGCCACCGAGCACAAAGTCCGTTGCACTCTCGTCAGTCTCTGGCATGTTTTGGGCGACTTGCGCCAAGCGCCATTGTTTGGGCATGGCGAAATCGCCACCGTCCTCATGGAGGCTGCCATTGAAGAGGGCAAACAGCGTTGATTTGCCGGCGCCATTGCGACCCACCAAGCCTGCTTTTTCTCCCGGATTGATGGTGACCGAGGCAGCATCGAGCAACACTTTGGCGCTACGGCGCAGCGTGACATTTTTCAGTTGAATCATGAAGAGGTTTGTGCGTCTGCGGTTCGCAAAGATCGACCGAGAAAGATCAATTCGGAATTGGGATGTGATTTGAAAGAAGGGACAGGCAAAAAGCCCAGCGCTTGGTAAAGGGCCAAACCCGCTGAATTGCTTTGCCACGTGCTGAGGACTGCTTGATCATAGCCTTGGGCTTGGGCTTTTTGCAGAAGGTCTCGAATTAAGACTTTGGCGCCGCCTTGGCCGCGGCATTCGGGCTGAATGTAAAGTCGTTTGATTTCGCATGCGCCTGGCAATTGCGTGGACGCCAGTGCGCCGCAACCGATGACCTGTGCTTGCGGCATGGTCTCGCCTTGAGCGATCAACAGCAGCGCTGCACCGTTCGGCGGGCCATACCGTGCGGGCAGGTCCTCGAGGTCTTTCCAGATGCTGCTGAGGTGGGGCTGGTCCAGATCGTTTGCGGCATAGGTTCTCAAGAGGCTGTCGAAATGCGCCCAATCTTGCGTTGATTCAATGAGGCGTGTTGACACATGAGTTGAATTGAACAGCACGCTCATGACAAGGAAACTTTTTCAATGGCTTCTTTGGTCAGCAGCAAGACTTGGTCTTCTCCGGCGCTGGTCTCCAGCCAGACTGCTTCCAGCCTTGGAAAGGCCGCTTCGAAATGATCTCTTTCATTGCCAATTTCAAGGACCAAGATGGCGTTGTCGTTCATGCGCTCGGGCAAGTCTTTCATCAACTGCCGAATGAAGTCCATGCCATCCAGACCACCTGCCAAGGCCAGCAAGGGCTCGGCTTTGTATTCGTCAGGCAAAGCCTGCATGCTGGCTTCGCAAACATAAGGGGGGTTGCAAAGGATGCAATCGAACTTTTGCTGAAGGCCTTGAAGTCCATCGCTCTCAATCAGCTGAATGCGATGGTTCAATTGGTGCTTGTCCACATTGATCTGAGCCACAGCCAAGGCCGCTGAGGAAATGTCAGCCCCTGTGACTTGAATGTCTGGATACGCCATGGCACACAACACGGCCAAGCTGCCATTGCCCGTACAGAGGTCCAAAAAAGCATGTGATTTTTCGGACAACCAGCCATCGAATGCGCCGTCGGCAATCAGTTCCGCGATGAAACTGCGCGGCACAATGCTGCGCTCATCGACATAAAAAGGAATGCCTTGAAGCCAAGCTTCCCGAGTGAGGTATGCCGCCGGCTTGCGTGTTTGAATGCGCTGTGCAATGAGGGTTTGACAAGCTGCGATGGCGTCTTGTGGGATGTCAAGAACATGGCGTGCAGGGTTCAACGCCTTCACTTGGTGGTGCAGTGTTTCCACATCGACTGACAAGTCCAAATCCAAAGGCAATTGGAGTTGCC
Source organism: Betaproteobacteria bacterium (assembly GCA_009928125.1). Lineage (GTDB taxonomy): Bacteria > Pseudomonadota > Gammaproteobacteria > Burkholderiales > Burkholderiaceae_C > Limnohabitans_A. Next base: position 20,031 of record RFVJ01000003.1, on the reverse strand, counting down.
ACAGCACGAGCCACGTGGCTTCATCTTGTGCATTCAACGTGCCGTGACCATATGCCAATGGGGCTTGCGCCAATTGAAGCGCGCAGGTTTGGACAAGTTCTTTTAAATCCATGGCAAGCGCGCTTCAAGTCGCCTTGCCAAGTTGGCGGGCACAAGCCTGATTCAAATTCAGCAATACTTTTTTGTAGATGTTTTTCAGGGGCTCAATGTCAGCCAAAGCCACGTGCTCGTCAATTTTGTGAATGGTGGCATTGGGGGGGCCCAATTCAATCACTTGAGGGCAGGTTTGCGCAATGAAGCGGCCGTCGCTGGTGCCGCCAGTTGTGGACAGCTCTGTGTTCAAACCCGTCACCTCGTGAATGGCTTCTTGCACGGCTTTGACCAACGTACCTGGCGTGGTGAGAAATGGCAAACCGCCAAGTGTCCACTCAATTTCAAACTTCAATTGGTGCTTGATCAATACATCGGTGAGCCGTTGCTTCAAGGTGGACTCTGTCGATTCGGTGCAAAAGCGGAAATTGAAATCAATCACCATTTCGCCGGGAATGACATTGGTGGCACCGGTACCCGCTTGAACATTGCTGATTTGCCAGCTGGTGGGCGGAAAAAATTCATTGCCTTGATCCCACACCATGCTGGCCAATTCTGCCAAGGCAGGTGCTGCGCGGTGGACAGGATTGTCTGCCAGCTGCGGGTAGGCAATGTGGCCTTGGACACCTTTGACGACCAGTTTGCCGCTGAGGGAACCGCGTCGTCCGTTCTTGATCATGTCGCCGGTTTGATGGACGGATGTGGGTTCACCCACAATGCAAAAGTCGGGTGTTTCTTGTCGTTGCTGCAGCATCTCACAAATGCGCACCGTGCCATCGAGCGCCGGGCCTTCTTCATCACTGGTCAACAAAAAGGCAATGCCCAAAGCAGGATTGGGGCATTCTTGGTAAAACTCTTGCGTGGCCACCACCATGGCAGCCAAGGAGGTTTTCATGTCACTGGCGCCGCGGCCAAACAATTTGCCATCGCGGTGCGTGGGCGTGAAGGGGTCGCTGGTCCACTTTGGCAGCGGGCCTGTAGGCACCACATCGGTATGCCCCGCAAAGGCCAAGGTTTGGCCAGAAGTGCCTGCTTTTTTGGCCCATAAATTTCGGACGCGAAAATTTTCAGGTCCTAAATCAATCACTTCGCACTTGAATCCGAGCGGCGCTAAGTGTGAGTTGATCAGGGGAATACAGCCACCGTCATCGGGTGTGACAGAGGGCATGGCGATCAATTGCTCTGCCAATCGCAGTGTGGCGCTCATGCGGGTCGTCCTGTGCGAATGAAGCGCGCAATTCGGTGGGCGGCTTCCAAGCATTCTTCGGTTTCGGCAACCAAGGCCATGCGAACGCGTCCTTGCCCAGGGTTCCGCCCATTGGCCACTCGACCGATGTAGCTACCGGGCAAAACTGTGACGTTTTCTGCCGCATAGAGTTCACGTGCAAAGTCTGTATCGCTGTTGTTCCAAGCAGCAGGCACACCCGCCCACAGATAGAAACTGGCGTCGGGCAATTGAACGTCCATCACCTCGGCCAAAACAGGTGTGACTTGCGCAAACTTGGTGCGATACAAGTTGCGGTTTTCGATCACATGGGCTTCATCATTCCAAGCAGCCACACTGGCCGCTTGCACCACACCGCTCATGGCGCATCCGTGATAGGTGCGATAAAGCAAAAAGTCTTTGATGATGGCGGCATCCCCGGCCACAAACCCACTGCGAAGACCCGGCACGTTGCTGCGTTTGGAGAGGCTGGTGAATGAAATCAGACGTTTGAATTCTGTGTAACCCAACTGGCTGGCCGCTTCTAAGCCTCCCAAAGGCGGCTCGTCGCGGAAATAAATTTCGCTGTAGCACTCGTCTGAAGCAATCACGAAGCCGTATTTCTCGCTCAGCTCAAACAATTTTTTCCATTCGGCCAGTGGCATCACCTTGCCGGTGGGGTTGCCAGGGGAGCAAACAAAGACCAGTTGGGTTTGAGCCCAAATGGTATCGGGCACGGCATCCCAATTGGCTGAAAAGTCTGTATCCGGTGCATTGGCCACGTAATACGGCTGCACCCCACCTAAGAGCGTCGCCCCTTCGTAGATTTGATAGAAGGGATTGGGGCTGATCACGCGTGCGCCTGGCTGGCTGGGGTCCAACACAGCTTGCGCCAACGCAAACAAGGCTTCTCGCGAACCGTTGACCGGCAAAATTTGCGTGGCAGGGTTAACGTTGACGGCGTAACGGCGCTGGAGCCGCATGTTTGGGCTCGCCAATGCCCAAGCTGATGGGGCTGCGGTTGGCAGGTGGCGTGACCCCTGAAAACAATTGACGGAGGCGCTCGAAGGGATAGGGCTGTAGGCTGGCCAGTAAGGGATTCATGCCCGCAATTATCCGGGATAGTTGGGGCCTATTTCGCCTTAATTTCAGGGGAAATCTGCGTCAGATCCGTGGTTCGGGTCGGTTAACATGGAGGTTTGAGGCACAAGGTGTGCCTTTTGACCCAATTTCTAACTGCTGTGCGCCTTAATTCCATCAAATTATCAGGATTCAAATCCTTCGCAGAACCCACTAATTTTGTGCTGCCTGGCCAACTGGTCGGGGTGGTTGGCCCGAACGGGTGCGGCAAATCCAACATCATGGACGCGTGCCGATGGGTTTTGGGTGAGTCCAAAGCGTCTGAGTTGCGCGGTGAGTCCATGCAAGACGTTATTTTCAATGGCACCAACACACGCAAAGCGGCCAGCCGTGCCAGCGTCGAGTTGGTCTTTGACAATGCGGACCACCGGGCTGGCGGTCAGTGGGGTCAATTTGCAGAAATTGCGGTGAAACGTGTCCTGACACGCGACGGCAACAGCAGTTACTACATCAACAACCAACCCGTGCGCCGTCGTGATGTGCAGGATGTGTTTTTAGGCACAGGTTTGGGCCCTCGCGCCTACGCCATCATTGGCCAAGGCACCATCAGTCGAATCATTGAGTCCAGACCCGAAGAGCTGCGACTCTTTTTGGAGGAGGCTGCGGGTGTTTCCAAGTACAAAGAGCGCCGCCGTGAAACAGAAAATCGCTTGTCAGATACACGTGAGAATTTAACGCGGGTTGAAGACATTTTGCGTGAGCTCAATGCCAACCTCGAGAAACTGGAAAAACAAGCGGAAGTTGCGCAGCGCTTCAATGATCTGAAAGCGGACAGCACACTGAAGCAACAACAGTTGTGGTTTTTAAAGCGTGCCGATGCCGAGTCAGATCAAGTCAAAATCAAAGCCGAAGTCGACAAAGCCGTCATCGACTTAGAAGCCCGCATTGCCGATTTGCGTCACGTTGAAGCCGATCTGGAAACCGTCCGCCAAGCGCATTACGCTGCGGGTGATCAAGTCAACCAAGCCCAAGGCTTGCTCTACGAGGCCAGTGCCGAAGTGGCCCGATTGGAAGCCGAAATTCGATTTGTGGTGGAAGGTCGTCAACGCGCTGAGCAGCGACTGGCACAATTGCAAGAACAAACGGCCGATTGGTCGGAACGCCAAGTTCAAGCCCAAGCTGAGTTAGAGTCTTTGGCGGATCAGGCCCTTCAAGCGGAAGATCAAACGCTCACGTTGGCCGCCCAAGTCGAAGAGCAAGCCCAAGCCTTGCCAGATTTAGAAGAAGCACTGCGCCAAGCGCAAGCCAAAGCCAATGAACAGCGCGGTAGTGTGGTTCAGGTGCAGCAGCAAATTCAAGTGCTGGCCGCCGATCAGCGCAACATTGAAGATCAAACACGTCAATTGACCCTGCGCCGTGAGCGCTTGGTGGCGGATCGCAATGCGTTGGACGCCCCAGACGAGCAACGCTTGCTGAATTTGCAAGCGCAATTGGCACAGGCCGATGAATTGGCCAAAGCGTCAACTGCACGCTTGCAGGAACTCGAAGAACAAACGCCGCGCTTGGACCAAGAACGACGTGACAAGCAACAAGCAGTGAACGATGAGTCTGCCAAGTTGGCTGATTTGTCTGCCAAGATCGAAGCGCTTCAATCTTTGCAAGAAAAGGTGAAAACGGACGGCAAGCTCAAGCCTTGGTTGAGCAAGCATGGCTTGGACGATTTGCAAGGCCTGTGGCGCAAAATCCACATGGAACCCGGCTGGGAAAATGCCATGGAGTCTGCACTTCGTGAGCGTTTGTCGTCCCTTGAAGTTTCACGCCTCGACATGGTCAAGGCCTTTGCTTCAGATGCACCGCCTGCCAAGCTGTCTTTTTATGCGCCACCCAATGGCACTGCCACAGTGCCACGCAAAGGATTGCCATCGGCTTGTCGACCTTTGTCGGATTTGTTGCGCCTGTCCGATGCGGGCTTGTCTGCACTGTTGACGGATTGGTTGCAAGGTTATTTCACCGCGCCGTCTTTGGAAGATGCCATGGCTTGGCGCGATCAGTTGCAGGGCAGCGAATGCTTTGTGGTTCAAGCGGGCCATGCGGTTGGCAAACACAGTGTCAGTTTTTACGCACCAGATTCTGAACAAGCCGGTTTGTTGGCGCGCGCCCAAGACATTGAAAATTTTGAAAAGCAATTGCGTGCGCAAACACTGATTGCAGAAGAAACCAGAACGGCTTCCGTCCGCGCAGAAGCGGCTTACTCAGATGCCTCACAACGCTTGGTATCGGTGCGTCAAGAAGCTTCTGAAACCCAATCGAAGGCACACGAGTTGCAGGTTGAAACCCTGCGTTTGTCTCAATGGGCTGAGCAAACGCGCACTCGCAGTGAACAAATTGCCAGCGACTTGGCCGAGGTCGATCTGAGCCTAGAGGATTTGCAAGAACGCCGCATGACAGCGGAAGGTCGATTTGAAGAACTCGACATGCAATTGGCCGACAGCCAAGAGCGTCATGCCCAGTTGGATGAGCGCGTCATCGAAGCCGAACGCAAATTGTCGGAATGCAGAGAACAGCAACGCACCTTGGAGCGTTTGGCACAAGAAGCAACTTTCTCGCAACGCAGCTTGGATGCTCGACGTTCAGAATTGCAACGCGGTCTTGAAACGGCGGCTCAACAAATCCAATCCATTGCATCTGAGCAAGAACGCGCCACCGATGAGTTGTCGCGCCTGACCGATGCCGCTGCCCAAGCAGGCCTGCAAAATGCGCTCGCCATGAAGTTGGAGCGCGAGCAGGTCTTGGGAGCAAAGCGCAGTGAATACGATGACCTGACTGCCAGGTTGCGCGCCAGCGATGAGCGCCGCATGAGTTTTGAACGCGAACTCGACCCCCTGCGTCAACGCATCACAGAATTGCAATTGAAAGAGCAAGCCTCCCGTTTGGGCCTTGAGCAATACACGCAGTTGCTGGTCGATGCTGAAGCTGATCTGGAAGCCTTGGCCAAATCGATTGAAGAAGGCAATGTTCGATTGACAGGCCTTCAGTCTGAGATTGACCGCCTGAACCGTGACATCGCAGCCTTGGGTGCGGTCAATTTGGCCGCCTTGGAAGAGTTAACTGCGGCGCGCGAGCGCAAAGTGTTCTTGGACGCACAAACGGCCGATTTGACGGAGGCCATGACCACCCTGGAAGACGCCATCAAGAAAATTGATGCTGAAACACGCGACTTGCTGGGCGGTACCTTCAAAATTGTGAACGAGCACTTTGGCCGCATGTTCCCTGAGTTGTTCGGGGGAGGTCATGCGCGATTGGTGATGACAGGTGATGAAATTTTGGATTCGGGCGTTCAAGTGATGGCTCAACCGCCTGGCAAAAAGAACCAAACCATTCACTTGTTGTCGGGTGGTGAAAAAGCCCTCACAGCCATTGCCTTGGTGTTTGCCATTTTCCAGCTCAACCCAGCACCATTCTGTTTGCTCGACGAGGTGGACGCGCCACTCGACGACACCAACACCGAGCGCTATGCCAAACTTGTCAAAAGCATGGGCAAGGAAACACAATTCTTGTTCATCAGCCACAACAAGATTGCCATGGAAATGGCAGAACAACTCATTGGCGTCACAATGCAAGAGCAAGGCGTATCGCGCATCGTGGCGGTCGACATGGAAGCTGCTGTTTCGATGGCCGAACTCACATGAATTGAAGACAGCGCATCTGTTTGAACCTTTACCTACGCACAACACACATGAGCTCATTGCAAAACAGTTTGGCCTTGGTCGGTGGTTTGACACTCGTCGGCGTGGTTTTGTACAACTTCTGGACGGCTCGCCAGAACGCACCCCGACAAGCCGAGCCTGACAATGCCGCGCAAGATCCCAGCCTTCAAATTCGCGAGGCCGACCCTGCACTGAGGACTCAAGATCCCAGCTTTTTGGACGATGCGTTGGATGTCTTGCCCGTGCCCGACAAAAAGCCGCCTCTGGATGCCTTGATCGATGTCATCGCGCCCATCGAAGTGGATGCAGCTGTCTCGGGGGATGCCGCTTTGGCCGCATTGCCTGCAACACGTCGCGTTGGAACCAAACCGTTTGCCGTAGAAGGCCTGAGTGACATCAGTGGCGAGTGGGAAACCCCAGTGGCTGGCCGTCGGTACCACTCTTTCCAAGCCGGCGTGCAATTGGCCAATCGCGTGGGACCCTTGAACGAAATCGAGTTTTCAGAATTTGTCATCAAGGCGCAGGCTTTCGCCGATGCCATCAATGGTGCGCCCGAATTTCCAGACATGCTGGAAGAGGTGGCCCGTGCCCGTGAGTTGGATCAATTTGCCAGCGAACATGATGCGCAATTGAGTTTCACCATTTGTGCCACAAGCTCTGCGTGGAGTCCTGGCTACATTCAACAGCATGCCGCGCGCTGGGGTTTTGTGGCGGGCGTCATTCCCGGGCGCATGGTGTTGGCTGCGCCAGTCCAAGGCTTGCCACCCATCTTGTCCTTGTCCTTTGATTCTCAGGCCGCCATGGCCGATGACCCGGCCTTGTCCGCGATTCGCGAATTCACCTTGAGTTTGGATGTGCCGCAGGTCCCGCGTGACGAGCATGCGTTTGCACGCCTGCGTGAGGCAGCCCGCATCTTGGGTCAGGAAATGGACGGTGTGATCACGGACGGTGCAGGCCATGCGCTGACCGATGAAGACTTGAATGCCATTGCGGCCGACCTAGAACAACTGTACGACGCGCTAGACCAGCGTGAGCTCTCTGCGGGCTCACCTCAAGCGCGTCGATTGTTCTCTTGAGTTTTTTGCATCCCATTGCCCTTCGATTCGGCTTTGATTGATCGTGAATTTAGACCTATTTGCGGATTCACATGACGACCCAGCGTCAACGGATGTTACTGCGCAAGCAGCTGACTTGAGGCGACAACTTCACCACCACGCGCATTGTTATTACACCCTCGATGCGCCTGAGGTGCCTGATGCCGAATACGATCGTTTGTTTCGTGCTTTGCAAGCTTTAGAGTCTGCGCACCCCCACCTGAGAACACCCGATTCACCGACTCAACGCGTCGGCGGCGCGGTGTTGCCAGAATTTCAGACAGTTCGACATCAAGTCCCGATGTTGAGCATCCGCACAGAGACCGATACCGAATCCAGCGGCGCCATTGCATTTGATACACGGGTCCGCAAAGAATTGGCCCTGAGCGATGCCGATCCTGCGGTTGACTATGTGGCGGAATTGAAGTTTGATGGCTTGGCCATGAGTTTGCGATACGAACAAGGCGTCCTTGTGCAAGCCGCAACACGCGGCGATGGCGAATTTGGTGAAGATGTGACGCACAACATTCGAACCATTGGTCAAATCCCTTTGCAACTGCCATCCGATGTTCCAGCGGTCTTGGAAGTTCGTGGCGAGGTTTACATGCGCCGCGATGACTTTGAGTCATTGAATGCGCGGCAGCGTCAAAAAATTGCGGAAGGGGCCAAAGGGGAGAAGACTTTTGTCAATCCACGCAATGCCGCTGCAGGGGCCGTTCGCCAATTGGATTCCAACATCGCTGCACAGCGCCCCTTGAGTTTTTTTGCGTATGGTCTGGGCGAGGTGATAGAGGGCGAGTCCACATTCAAAGCCTTCGAAACGCACTATGAATTGCTTCAAAGTTTAAAACGCTGGGGCTTTCCTGTCGCAGAACAAACGCGCTGCGTTCAAGGCGCGGAAGGTTTGATTGCATTTCATGCGCAAATTGCCGCTGAAAGAGATGCCTTGCCCTATGACATTGATGGCGTGGTTTACAAAGTCAATTCTCTTGCGCTTCAAGCGCAATTGGGATTTGTGACACGCGAACCGCGATGGGCTGTTGCGCACAAGTATCCAGCCCAAGAAGAAATGACGAAGGTCTTGGACATCGATGTTCAAGTGGGGCGCACGGGAAAGCTAACACCCGTCGCCAAATTGGCCCCCGTGTTTGTGGGTGGTGTGACGGTCACCAATGCCACTTTGCACAACGAAGACGAAGCCCGTCGAAAAGATGTTCGCAAAGGCGACACAGTGATTGTGCGACGTGCAGGTGATGTGATTCCGGAGGTGGTCAGTGTGGTTCTTGACCAACGTCAGCCCGGCGCATCGGTTTTCACCATGCCCACCCAATGCCCTGTTTGCGGCAGTCCTGCACTGAGGGACGAGGGCGAAGCCGATTACCGTTGCAGTGGTGGCTTGTTTTGCAAAGCACAGCAAAAGCAGGCCTTCTTGCACTTTGCACAGCGCAGAGCGGTTGAGGTTGACGGCTTGGGTGAAAAATTGATAGACCAATTGGTCGATGCAGGCATTGTCCATACCTTGCCTGATTTGTACAAAATGGGTCTGACCGCCTTGGTTCAACTCGACCGAATGGCTGAAAAGTCAGCCCTGAACATCCTCAACGCATTGGAAGCCTCTAAGTCCACCACGCTACCGAGGTTCATCTACGGTCTGGGCATTCGCCATGTGGGTGAGGCGACCGCCAAAGAATTTGCAAGACACTTTGGCACGCTGGATGCTTTCATGGGTGCGGATGAAGAAGCACTTCTGCAAGTCGCGGATGTTGGACCAGTGGTTGCCAAAAGTGTCATCACATTTTTTTCGCAAACTCACCATCAAGAAATCGTTGCACAACTTCGAGCATGTGGCGTTCATTGGGAAGAGGGACCACCCGCAGAGCGCCCAGCCCAAATTTTGTCGGGTCAAACGGTGGTCTTGACCGGAACGTTGCCTAACCTCAGTCGCGATGCGGCCAAAGAAATGCTGGAAGCTGCAGGCGCGAAAGTGGCAGGGTCGGTCAGTCAAAAAACCAGTTATGTGATCGCAGGATCTGAAGCTGGCAGCAAGCTCGACAAAGCGCTAGCCCTTGGCATTCCAGTTTTGGATGAAGCGGGCTTGATTCAATTGCTTCAAGGAAAACAAGATGACAGTGCGTGACATTTTAAAAATGGGCGATCCTCGTTTGCAGCGCGTTGCCCAGCCTGTTGAAAAATTCAATACCCCTGAATTGATTCAAGGTTTGGCAGACATGAAAGAAACCATGTTGGCCGCTCATGGTGCAGGTTTGGCAGCACCTCAAATTGGTTGGAACGTGCAAGTGGTGATTTTTGGGACGGGTCAAGTCATTCCTCGATATCCTGATGCTGCGCCAGTACCCTACACCGTGTTGATCAATCCCAGCATCACGCCTTTGAGCGACGAGATGCAAAACGATTGGGAAGGGTGCTTGTCGGTGCCGGGTTTGCGTGCTGTCGTGCCTCGCTGGCAAAGTATTCGATACACAGGTTTTGATGAATGGGGCCATCCAATTGACCGAACCGCCGAAGGCTTCCATGCCAAAGTGGTGCAACATGAATGCGACCATTTGGTGGGCATTTTGTACCCACAGCGTGTTCGCGACTTTTCAAAGTTTGGCTTCAATTCAGTGTTATTTCCTGAATTGGCCCCTGAAAAGTCGGCTTAAAGTTTGGCCAAACGCATCAATGCGGCTTGCAAGGTCGCATCTTGTTTGGCAAAACAAAAACGAATCACGTTTTGCTCAAAACCATCGCCATAGAAGGCTGACATAGGGATGGCGGCCACACCAATTTCTCGCGTTAACCATTGACAGAATTGGGACTCGCCCAAATTCTTCTCCGGTACGGACAGATCAGAGATGTCGACGCATTGGAAATAGGTGCCTTCACCGGGCAGCAATTTGAAGGAGGTCTTGACCAAACCTTCTCTGAACAAGTCGCGCTTGCGTTGGTAAAACTGCGGAAGCTCCAAATAGGGCTTGGGGTTTTGCATGTACCTGGCCAAGGCATGCTGAACGGGGGTGTTCACCGTGAAGACGTTGAATTGGTGAACCTTGCGAAACTCCACTGTCAATGATGCAGGGGCAGCCACGGTGCCCACTTTCCAGCCAGTGACATGGTATGTTTTGCCAAAACTAGACACCACGAAGGCCCTTGCGGCCAAGCCTTCGTAACTGGAAACGCTGTGGTGTTTCAGGGGGGCGTACACCATGTGCTCATAGACTTCATCGCTGATCAGCAACACCTGCGTGGGCGCCAAAATGTCTTGAAGTTTCAGCATGTCCTCATGCCGCCAGACCATGCCACTGGGATTGTGCGGTGAGTTGATCAAAAGGGCACGGGTCTTGGGCGTGATGGCCGCTTGAATTTTGTCAAAGTCAGGTCTGAAGGTGCCAGGTGTCAACGGCACGCGCACCACAGTGCCGCCAGCCATTTCAATGTTGGGAACGTAGCAGTCGTAGCAAGGTTCTAAAACAATCACCTCGTCCCCGGGGTGAACCACCGCCAGCATGATCGTTAAGATGGCTTGGGTGGCGCCTGCAGTGACCGTGATCTCACTTTGAGGGTCGTAGCGACGGCCATACAAGGCTTCAATTTTCTGAGACACAGCTTCGCGCAAGGGTGCAGCACCCGGCATGGGAGGGTACTGGTTCAAGCCTTCTTTCATGGCTTGCGTCACCTGATCGACCAAGTTGGCATCGCATTCAAAGTCTGGAAAGCCTTGGCCAAGATTGACAGCGCCAGTTTCTGCTGCCAAAGCAGACATGACGGTGAAGATGGTGGTGCCCATCTTGGGGTGTTTGGAAGTGACTTGCGGTGTCATCTGATTTCTGTCTCACAGTTCATAGTCGTTGACATGGCCTGTCATGGCTTTTGCAACCAAGGCGGCCGTTAAACGGTCACTCAACAATTCGGCAAACTGATACACAAAGTTACGCAAATAAGCGCCTCGTTTGAAAGCCACGCGTGCCACATTTTTGCCCAGCAAGTCACCCAAAGGCCTCGCCACCAAATCTCCCACGGGGTCATCTTTGACGGCCATTTCAGCCACAATGCCGACACCCAGTCCCAATCGCACATAGGTTTTGATCACGTCTGAATCAATGGCTTCTAAGGCGATTCTGGGATGCAGTTTTTTGCTTTCAAACGCAGCATCAATGCGGGTTCGACCTGTGAATGAAGGGTGATAGGTGATCAACGGCTCCTTGGCAATGTCTTCCAAATGCAAATGTTTTTTCTTGGCCAAAGGATGGTCCGGGGCCAAGACCAGCATGTGCTGCCACTCGTAGCAGGGCAATGTGACCAAGTCCTCGTAATCGGCCAATGATTCTGTGGCCATGCCAATTTCTGCAGTGTCGTCCAACAGCATTCTTGCCACCTGATCGGGTGATCCTTGGTGCAAACTGATGTTGACTTGGGGGTACTGCTCACGCAGCCGTGCAACCGGCACAGGCAACACGTACCGCGCTTGGGTGTGGGTTGTTGCAATGGACAGCGTACCGTTGTGTTGTGCGCTGTATTGCTCGCCGATGCGTTTGAGGTTGCCAATTTCGCGCATGATGACCTCAATGCTTTTCATCACATGCTGACCCGGTTCTGTGATGCGTTTGAGGCGCTTGCCATGTCTGGCAAAAATATCGATGCCCAGTTCTTGTTCGAGTTCGATGATGGCTTTGGACACACCGGGCTGTGAGGTGTGCAGCGCTTTGGCGGCCTCGGTCAGATTCAGGTTGCGCCTGGCAGCTTCTTGTACAAACCGGAATTGATGTAAGTTCATATCAATAAACCCTGTAAGATTGGGTTTATTATGCCTTACGGATCTATAGGTTTTCTGCTTTGTGGGTTGAATCAGGTCAAGGAAGCCAAGGCAATGTTGGCCATGGCCTGCGTTAATTGCGGTTCCTCGCCAATGGCGCGCCGCAATTCAAACTGAACCGTTGGATGATTTTGTTGCAACTGCTGGACCAAAATGGGCAGGTCCTCACGGGCGTGCTTTCCCACACCTAAAAACATGGGAACAATGGCAATGCGTTGGACACCGCTTGCAACCATTGCTTCAGCGGTGGTGGGCAAATCCGGTGCTGTCAATTCCAGATAGGCACAAGCGACCTCGGTCTGGGGAGAGATGTCTTGAATGCGTTGTGCCACGGCCTCGATGGGCAGGCGCCACAGCGCATCGCGCGAACCGTGCGCAAACAAAATAATGCCCTGCTGCTGGAATGAAGTTGTCATGACTTGCCGATCAATGCAGCCTTACTGCCTGAGAACCAACCACCCAAAAGTGGCCAAAGAAATGATGCTGTAGATCATGGCGGGTGCCGCTGCTGTGAGCCAAGGTTGCCAGTTTTGCAGATTGCCCATGAAGCCGAAAACATTGTTCAAGAGGTAGAAGCTGATTCCTGCCATCACGCCGCCAAATACATGGCCGGCAATGTTGCCCGAGCGAAAATGCAAATACGCAAATGGCAAAGCCAAGGTCAACATGACCCAGCAGCTGAGTGGGTAAAAAACTTTTCGCCAAAATTCAATTTCGTATTTTTGAGCGCTTTGACCATTGGCTGCCAAATGTCGCATGTATTGAAACAAATCAATCGTTTTCATGCGATCGGGACTTAAGAGCGCTGCGCTGATCATCTCTGCAGTGATCTCCGTTTGCCATTTCCATTCTGGCATTTGAATAACCTCGATGCGCGCTTCTTGGCCTGGGGTTATGTGAAAGACACGTCGGTCAACGGGCTGAAGCAACCATGCGCCGTCGTCTGTGAACTCAGCGCGCGGCGACAAGGTGATCGATTTCAATCGACCCTCGTTGTCAAATTCGCTGATGCGGATGTTTTCTGGCTGACCAGCGCTGCTCAGGCCGCGAACATTGACAGCAAACTGTGAATCAGGCTGTTTTTCACGCAGCCAAGCGCCTGTTTGACCCACCGTGATTTGGCCTTGGTAGTTGGCCTTCAAGAGTTGAGCTTGTCGATCTGTCCAAGGCGAAATGTAATCCCCAAAAATAAAAGTCACTGTGACGAAAATCAGACCCAGTTGAAACAAAGTTTGCAAGGCCCGCCAAGGCCCTAAACCACCCGTTCGAAGGATGGTGAACTCGGAGCTTTGTGCAAATCGGGCCATGACAAAAATTGAACCAATCAACACAGAAATGGGCAGCAACTCATACAGATGATTGGGGATCAACAAGGCCACATACATCAGGGCGTGTTGCAGCTGATAGCCTTGCAATTTGTTTTTACTCAAGGTTTGAAGTTGGTCAACCAAATCAAAAAAGACGAACAAGGCCAAGAAACCCAGTGCCACAAAACTGACGGCACGGATGATTTCGCTGTGAATGAGTTTGCGAACGGTTTTCATGCTGCAAGCCTGTGCTTCCGTGGGACCAGCGCCAACAAACTTCGCCAAGACAAGTTGAAATGCCGTGCCCCGAGCCAAGTGGCAGCAAGTAAAAAAGCACCGCCATGGAGCATCAACATGAAAGCGGGCAGGGTGGTTCGACCTGATGCGATCCAGTTTTGCCCCACGTTGACCATGTTGTAGTACCCCACAAAACAAAACAATGCCACGGCCAAGTGGTAACTTTTGCCGACCCTTGGATTGACGCTGGCCACTGCCAAGCCCATGATCATCAAATTGAATGCTGCAAACGCCAAGCCTAAGCGCCATGACAACTCACCCAGGTTGGTGGCATTGGGCGCTTTGATCAAGCCCAAGGTGCTGACCATGCGGCTTTGGACATCACTGTTGATCAACTTGGAACTGGGATCGATCAACAATTGATAATCTTTGAATTCGGTGACGCGAATTTCACCCGTTTGATGGTTGCGCAGCATTTGCTGTCCTTGCTGCAGACTTAGAAAACGTTCGCCTTGATGCCATTCAATTTGACCTTGCTGGGCCGTCGTGATGGTTTCGATGACACCCTCTAAACTGGAAACAAACACATGTCGCCCAGTTTGGTTATTGGGGCTGTCTTTGTCGATGAAGAAGACACGTTTGCCACCTGCCGATTCTTGAAATTGCCCGGGCGCTACGCGCTCGATGTCATTGCGTTGTTCGTAGCGATCTCTCAGGTCTTGAATTTGCTGGTTGCTCCAAGGCCATACAAACAAGGCCAACAATGCAATGGCCAGCAAGATGGGCCATGCAAATCGAAGCAGTGGTTTGGAAAAAGAGATGAGCCCTTTGCCACTCGAAAACCAAATGACCATTTCACTGTCGGCATACATGCGTGACAAAGTTGAGACGACTGCAATGAACAAGCTCAAAGTCAAAATCGTGGTGAGATGGCCGATGACTGTCAAGCCCATCACCAACATGACTTCTGAGGGATTGACCGACCCACGCGTGGCTTGACCCAGGGTTCGGATCAAAATGATGGTCATCACAATGGTGGCCAAAACCACCACGGTGGCACCAAAGCTTCGAGCCAAATCTTTTCGAATAGAAGAATGGAATAACATTGTCGCGTCTATTTACCTCAATTATGAACTTCGAATTAAAACCACTCTCCTTGGCATCCGCTGCCAAAACTTCCACGGACACCCTGATTGTCCTCATTTCCAAGCACTTTAAAGCAGGCCATGACCCTCTTTCTACCTTGATTGAGAAAGCCCTCCAGGCCAAGGACTTGTCAACACAGCCGGGAAATCTGCTCAATGCTTATGCCTTGCCTGGTGTGAAGGCTTCCAAAGTCTTGTTGGTGGGCGTTGGCGATGCCAAGGCCCTGGACCTCAAATTGGCTGTGAATGCCGCAGTTGCCGTTCTCAAAACTTCAAAATCAGCAAATGCCGTCGTGGTATTTGCCGAACCCACATCGGCAGAGGCGCTCCAAGCCACGGTTTTGACCTTGGCAGATGCAAGCTATGTTTACACCCGGACAAAATCCAACCCAGTGCCCCGCCACTTAAAGCAAGTTACCTTGGGCCTTGTCAAGGTCAGTTCCCCGCTAGCGCAAGCATTTGCTAAGAGCGTTGCCATGGTGCAGGGCATCGAATTTGCCAAAGAATGGGCCAACCGGCCTGCCAACCACGCGACGCCCTCCATGCTGGCAAAGGCAGCACAAACGTTGGCCAAAGATCGGGCTGTCTCGTGCGAAGTTTTAGGACCTCAAGAAGTTGCCAAATTGGGCATGCGTTCCTTCATGGCTGTGGCCCAAGGGTCGGCTGAACCTTTGCGCTTCATTGTTTTGAAATACCAAGGTGCGGCCAAAACGCAAGCACCCACGGTGTTGGTGGGCAAAGGCATTACCTTTGACTCAGGCGGTATTTCGCTCAAGCCTGGCCTGGAGATGGATGAAATGAAGTTTGACATGGGCGGTGCAGCCAGTGTCATGGGCGTGTTCAAGTCACTCAGTCTTTTGAAGCCAGCCGTCAATGTGGTCGGCTTGATTCCCGCATGCGAAAACATGCCAGATGGCAACGCCATCAAACCAGGTGACGTGGTCACCAGCATGAGCGGGCAAACCATTGAGATCTTGAACACAGACGCTGAAGGTCGCCTGATTTTGTGCGACGCTTTGACGTATGCCGAGCGTTTCAAACCCAAAGCGGTGATTGACATTGCAACGCTGACAGGCGCATGCGTGATAGCGTTGGGCGCCGTGCGCTCCGGTCTCTTTGCCACCGACGATGATTTGGCCGAGGCGCTTCAAAAAGCCGGTGATGAGGCCTTGGACCTGTGCTGGCGTATGCCCTTGGATGACGCGTACGCCGACACGTTGAAAAGCAATTTTGCCGATGTGGCCAACGTCGGCGGACGACCCGGTGGCGCCATCATCGGTGCCAAGTTTTTACATCGCTTTGCGAAAAATTATCCTTGGGCACACTTGGACATTGCGGCTACAGCTTGGAAAGGTGGTGCAGCCAAAGGCGCAACAGGTCGACCAGTCGGTCTTTTGCTCAACTACGTGCTGTCACTGGAAGCCTCAGGCAAGTCCAAGGTGGTTGCCAAATCGTAAGATTCGCTCATGACGCAAGTTGACTTTCACTTCAATGCACCTGACAAATGGTTGTACATCAGCCGTTTGTTGCGCAAAGCCAATTCGCAAGGCAAACGCGTGGGTGTTTGGGGTGAGTCGCCATTGATTCTCAGACTTGACCAAGATTTGTGGCAACTCGGGCCCACCGATTTTGTGTCCCATTGCATGGTCACTGAACCTTCCCATTGTGTGGAACGTTCACATGTTGTCCTGTCGGACGATTGGACGCATCTGCGGCGCTTGTCTGGCCTGGATGTTTATTTAAATTTGAACCATTCGATCCCATCAGAAATGAATCAATTGACGCGCTTGATCGAGGTCGTGGGGTCTGACGACGAAGACAAAGCCGCAGCCCGGCTTCGTTGGAAACAATACACCCAACTTGGATTCCAGATCAATCGCTTTGATTTGGCCGCCAACGGCACCCTTTGAACTTTGTTTTTTGTCAAAAAATCGACCCTATCCATGAAAAGCCTCTTTGACTGCTCTCATTTTTGCGGTATGGTTATGCCTTGCTTGATTGAAGCAAATCCACTTTAATTTCGGAGCTTTGAATGAACTTGTCTTCCCTTAAGACCCCTCTGACAGCTGTTGCTGTAGCCGCTGTCGCCTTGACACTTGTTGCCTGTGGCAAAAAAGCTGACGATGTGCAAGTTATCAAAATCGGCCACGTTGGACCGACCAGTGGTGCCATTGCCCACTTGGGTAAAGACAACGAAAACGGCGCCAAAATGGCCATCGAAGAGTTGAATGCGGCTGGCATCAAAATTGGTGACAAAGCCGTTAAATTCGAATTGCTGGCTGAAGACGATGCAGCCGATCCCAAGCAAGGTACAGCAGCCGCCCAAAAATTGGTCGATGCCAAAGTACAAGGCGTGATTGGTCACCTCAATTCAGGTACCACCATCCCCGCATCTCAGCTGTACAACGCTGCTGGCATTCCCCAAATTTCCCCTTCCGCAACCAACCCCAAGTACACACGCCAAGGTTACGCTGGTGCATTCCGCGTTGTGGCCGATGACGTGCACCTGGGTGGCACATTGGGCAAATACGCTGTTGAAACGCTCAAAGGTAAAAACATTGCCGTGATCGACGACCGCACTGCTTATGGTCAAGGTGTTGCCGAAGAATTCGAAAAAGCTGTCAAAGCCGCAGGTGGTAACTTGGTCGGTCACGAGTTCACAACCGACAAAGCCTCCGACTTCAACGCCATCCTCACCACCCTCAAAGGCAAAAAGCCCGACGTGGTGTTCTTCGGTGGCATGGACGCTGTTGCAGGTCCCATGCTCAAGCAAATGAAACAACTGGGCATCAACGCCAAGTTCATGGGCGGCGACGGTATCTGCACTTCAGAATTGGCCAAATTGGCAGCTGAAGGCATGGCCGATGAAAACGTGTTCTGCGCTGAAGCCGGTGGTGTTGAAGGCGAACAAAAAGCTGGCATGGACAAGTTCCGTGCTGACTTCAAAACCAAATTCAACGCCGACGTACAAGTCTATGCACCTTACGTTTACGATGCGGTCAAAGTCATGGTGCAAGCCATGGTCACAGCAGGCTCTTCCGATCCAGCCAAGTACTTGCCCGCTTTGAAAGCGATCAACTACAAAGGCGTGACAGGCAACATCGCATTTGACGAAAAAGGCGACATCAAGAACGGCGCCTTAACCCTGTACACCTACAAAGGCGGCAAGCGCGAGCAAATCGCTGTGGTTCGTTAATTCAAACACAGTGTGCAAAGCAGGGCTTTCAAGCCCTGCCATTTAACCCAAAAAGCCTCGACGCCCTCGAGGCTTTTTTGTTGGCCGTGCGTTGTCTTTTAAGCCAGCCCACGCTTGGTCAGCAAAGGCATCACCGTGGGTGCTCGGCCCCTGAACGCGATGTAGGCCTGCATGGGGTCTTGCTTGTTCCCAGCCGAATAAACGTGTTCGTAAAGTTTGCGGGCAGGTTCTGGCGCAAACAAATCGCCAGCCTCCAAGAAGGCATCAAATCCATCGGCGTCCAAAACTTCTGCCCACATGTAAACGTAATAGGCCGATGCATAACTGTTGGACGAAAACAGGTGTGAGAAATGTGGCAAACGATGCCGCATGCCAATGGCCGGCGGCATGTCGATGGCTTTCAGCGTTTGCGCTTCAAACGCCTTGAAGTTCAAATCATCAAGGTCGGTTGTTTCATGCAATGCCAGGTCGACCAAAGCGGATGAAACATACTCAACGGTCGAAAAGCCCTGATTGAAAGTTTGTGCCTCTAATATTTTCTGAATGAGGGCATCGGGCATGGGGTGTCCCGTTTCAGCGTGAACGGCAAATTCTTTCAAAATTGCGGGTTGCATCAACCAGTTTTCGTAGACCTGCGATGGAAACTCCACAAAGTCTCTCAGCACACTGGTGCCGGACAATCGAGGAAAACGCACTTGTGACAGCAGCCCGTGCAAGCCATGTCCAAACTCATGAAACAAGGTTCTGGCATCGTCAAGGCTCAGCAAGGTGGGTTGACCTTCGGGTCCTTGGGAGAAGTTGTTGTTGTTGACCACAATGGGTCGAACAGACGCACTGAGATGCATGGGATCGCGGTAGGTGCTCATCCAAGCGCCAGAACGTTTGGTGCTGCGCGCAAAGTTATCGCTCAAGAACAAACCCACGTGTTGGCCGTTGGCATCTGTGACTTCCCAGCCGGTCACCGTGTCGTGGTATTTGGCGATGTTTCTGACTTCTTTGAAATTCACGCCAAACAAACGGTGGGCCACATGGAACATGGCTTGCATCAATTTGTGCAGTTGCAAATAAGGTTTGATTTCGGCTTCGTTCAAATCATATTTTTCTTTGCGAACGCGTTCCGTCCAGTAATGCCAGTCCCACGCTTCAAGGTCTTCCAAGCCAGAGAGTTTTTTCAGGTCTTCCCGCTCTTGCAAAGCTTTCAAGCGTGCCGGTTGCCAGACGCGTAACAACAAGTCACGTGCTTGTTGGGCGCTACCGGCCATGGTGTCCGCCAGTGCGTATTCGGAGAAGTCTTTGTAGCCCAGCAACCGAGCCTGCGCCAAGCGCAGTTTGAGAATCTCTTTCATGATCGGCTCGTTGTTGTGCGCACCTGCGTGTTCGCCTCGTTGGCACCAAGCGTTCCACATGGTTTTGCGAAGGTCTCGTCGTTCGGAAAACGTCATGAAAGGCGTGATGGAAGAACGCGACAAAGTGAAGGCATGTGCATGGGGTTCTGTCAGCCCTCTGTCTTTGGCAAGTTTTTGCGCCGCTTGGCGCACAAAGGTCGGCAGGCCCTGCAGTTCTTCATCTTGGGTGAGTGTGAGACAAAAGCTCGACTCATCTGCCAGTACATTTTGCGAGAACTGTGTGAAGAGACTGGCCAATTTTTCGCTGTTTTGCGCAAAAATGGCGCGGTCTTGTGCTTGCAGCTTGGCGCCTGCACGAACAAAATCCAGGTGATAACGTTCGATCAAACGAATGCTTTCAGCATCCAATGCAAGTTGGTGTTTGGCTTGATTCAACGCGTCAATGCGCTCGAAAAGGGGGGCGTTGAGGTACAGCGCGGCACTGTGGGCCGCCAATTTCGGCGCAAGATTTCTTTCAATGCTTTGAATTTCAGGTGAACTGTGTGAAGCACTGAGATTGAAAAAAACATTGGAAGTTTGATTCAACAAGTCGCCGCTGGCCTCTAGGGCAAGCAATGTATTGTCAAAGCTTGGAGGTTCTGGGTTGTTGGAAATGGCGTCAATTTCTGCTTGATGCTGCTTCAATGCGCTTTCAAAGGCCTCTTCAAAATGAGACGCTTGAATTGACTCAAAGGGGGGCATGCCGAAAGGCGTTTGCCATGCTTGCAATAAAGGGTTGGTCATGTCGGTAGAGGAGGGCAGAATGAAATCAG